>NZ_JBXFWG010000021.1:0-64843 GCF_056854535.1 Stenotrophomonas sp. STEN054
GCGCAGGGGACGCTGCAAGTACGTCCATGTAAGCTCGGTCGCCGCATCCATGCGGCTCACGCCCCTGCGCAGCCCACCTGCCCGACCACGGACAGTTTCCGTGCGCGTCCGCCACGGAAAATCAAAAAAAGAAAATCTAAGTCAAAAGCCGATCGCTTCGCTCGCATCCATGCATGGCATGGATCTACCGAAGCGGGCAGTCGCATCGCGCGAGCTAGGCACAGGTGCGCCGCGATCTGTCAGGGGTGGAGCGGTGTGGGCTTGCAGGACCGCAGGCGCCATGGATGGCGCCTACGAGCCCCCATGGGTGAGGGCGCTTTGCTTGCGAAGCACTGCTTCGCAAGCGCCCGAACGCACAGCCGCCAGCGGCTGGGCCGGCCTGGGGGTTCACGGCGTGTCCTGCATAGCCACACCGTACCGCCAAACCAACAGTCCAACCGCCGCTCTTGCTCCTGCAGTTGCTTCGGCCGTTGCCTCAGCGGGTCCCGGGCCGCAGGCCCGGGCAACAGAAAACCTACCGGTCGTCGCGCAGTTCGCCACCCGGCAGGAACACCCAGGTGCGGGTCACCTGCAGGATATCCACGCCATCATCGGTCTTCGGCAACGCCGGGAACGGCTGCGCCAGCTGGATCACCCGCAGCGCCGCCTCATCCAGCAACGGCGTGCCGCTGGTTTTCAGGATGCGGCTGCTTTCCACGCTGCCATCGCGGCGCACCCCCACGCTGATCACCACCTGGCCAGCCAGCCGGCGCTGGCGCGCCTCGTCCGGGTAGTTCAGGTTGCCCACCTGCTCGGCGCGGTCCACCCATGCGCGCAGGTAATTGGCATAGGCATATTCGCGCGTGCTGGCCGAAACGAACTTGCGGTTCGGACGCTTGGCGTACTGCGCCGAGCGCAGGTGCACCTCGGCAGCCAGCCGGGCCATTTCCGCATCGCGCTGCTCGCGCGCGGTCTGCGCCGCGTCCGGGGTCGGTTCCAGCGGGGTGGGGCGGGCCTGCGCCTGCGCCACGGTGTCCTCGCCATTGCGGCTGCTGACCACCCGCGCCTGCGGCGGCGGCACCGGCGCGGCCGACTGCTGTTGCTGCGGCACCGGGCTCAGCCCGGTCTGCGCCTGCGGCACGATGCCGGTCTGGTTGTCACGCGGGCGTTGCGCGCGGTCGTGCTCGCCGCCGCCTTGCTGGCTGGCCTCCGCCAGGAAATCGGCCTGCTTCGGCGTCAGTGCCGTGCGGGTCTGGCTGAAGATCACTTCCAGCGTCGGCACCAGCGGTGCCTCGCCCTTCACGGCAAAGCCCACGCCCAGGATCAGCAGGGCGTGGACGATGACCGACAGGGCAAGGGTGGCCCCCAGCCGCTGCGCTTCGCGCGGCGGCGGGGCGAGCACGGCGGACGCGGCGTCCATCAGCGCAGGCCGGCCTCGATCGCGTCGAACAGGGTGCCGGCGATGTTCAGGCCGTACTGCGCGTCCAGCTCGCGCACGCAGGTCGGGCTGGTCACGTTCACTTCGGTCAGGTAATCACCGATTACGTCCAGGCCGACGAAGCGCATGCCGCGGCGCTTCATTTCCGGCCCGACCTGGGCGGCGATCCAGCGGTCACGCTCGCTCAGCGGGCGGCCTTCGCCGCGGCCACCGGCGGCCAGGTTGCCGCGGAACTCGTCACCCTGCGGGATGCGCGCCAGGCAGTAGTCCACCGGCTCGCCGTCGACCAGCAGGATGCGCTTGTCGCCGGCAGTGATGTCAGGAATGAACTTCTGGGCCAGCGCCAGCTTGCGGCCGCCGTCGGTCAGGGTTTCCAGGATCACGTTCAGGTTCGGGTCGCCCTGGCCGCTGCGGAAGATCGAGCGGCCGCCCATGCCGTCCAGTGGCTTCAGCACGGCCTGGCCGTGTTCCAGGGCGAAGGCTTTCAGTGCCTTGGCGTCGCGGCTGACCAGGGTCGGCGGGCAGCACTGCGGGAACAGCAGGGCGGCCAGCTTCTCGTTGTAGTCGCGCAGGCCCTGCGGGTTGTTGACCACGCAGGCACCGGCGGCGGCGGCCACGTCCAGCACCTGGGTGTCATAGACGTATTCGGCATCGACCGGAGGGTCCTTGCGCATCAGCACGATCTGGCCGGGGCCGAACGCGGTGCGGCTGAATGCGCCAATTTCGTACCAGCCGGAGGGGTCGTCGCGGACCTGCAGCGGAGCGGTCTGGGCCACCGCCACGCCGCCTTCCAGGGCCAGGCCGCCGGGCCGCACATAGTGCAGGGCATGGCCGCGGCGCTGGGCTTCCAGCAGCATGGCGAAGGTGGTGTCCTTGGCGATCTTGATGTGGGCGATGGGGTCCATCACCACGATGACGTTCAACGGCATGGGTGCACCTGTCAGGCAAGGCGTTGATGGTAGCGGCAACGCCCCCCGCGTGCCTGCCCGGGGTGCTGCAACGCTGCGTCCGTCCAGCCGTCTGCGCAGTCATTGCCAAACCTGTCACGTTCAGCAGGCCGGCATCCCAAGCGCCGTGGGCGGCGCTTGAAGCGGGCGCGGGAAGTGCGATATAGATACGCCTTCGTAGCGGCCCCCAGCACAGAAGGGTCGCGCGCTTGGGGAAAGGCAATGACTGAAAACACGACTGCGGGCGGGGAGCTCGCAGGACTCCGGGTGATGGTCATCGATGACTCGAAGACCATCCGCCGGACTGCGGAAACGCTGCTGAAGCGCGAAGGCTGCGAAGTGGTGACTGCGACCGATGGCTTCGAGGCCTTGGCCAAGATCGCCGACCAGCAGCCACAGATCATCTTCGTGGACATCATGATGCCCCGTCTCGACGGGTATCAGACCTGCGCGCTGATCAAGGGCAACCAGCTGTTCAAGGCAACGCCGGTCATCATGCTGTCCTCCAAGGACGGCCTGTTCGACAAGGCCCGCGGACGCATCGTCGGCTCGGAACAGTACCTGACCAAGCCTTTCACGCGGGAAGAACTGCTGGGTGCCATCCGCACATACGTCAACGCCTGACCAGGGGGAAAGGCACAATGGCTCGTATCGTCCTGATCGAGGATTCACCGACCGACCGCGCGGTGTTCACCCAGTGGCTGCGCCGTGCCGGCCACGAGGTGCTGGAAGCGGACAACGCCGAGGATGGCCTGCAGCTGGTGCGTGACCAGGTTCCGCAGCTGGTGCTGATGGACGTGGTCCTGCCCGGCATGAGCGGCTTCCAGGCCACCCGCGCGATGTCGCGCGATGCGGCGATCAAGCACATCCCGGTGATCATCGTCAGCACCAAGGCGATGGAGACCGACAAGGCATGGGGCCTGCGCCAGGGCGCGGCCGATTACATCGTCAAGCCGCCGCGCGAGGAAGACCTGATCGCGCGGATCAACGAACTGGTGGCCTGATGCGTTCGCCCTTCGACATTCTTGAAGCCTACGAACGGCGCAGCCTGTCCCATGCGGTGCAGCTGCCCGGGCGGCAGTTCGCCGAGGACCTCTGGCGTGGCGTCGGCTTCCGCGTGGGCCAGCGCCGGCTGGTGTCCGATTTCCGCGAAGTGGTGGAAATCGTGCCGATGCCGCCGGTGACCCCGGTGCCCTGCGCGCAGCCCTGGCTGCTGGGCGTGGGCAACCTGCGCGGCAACCTGTTCCCGGTGGTCGACCTGAAGTACTTCCTGGAAGGCACGCGCACCGTGCAGCAGGAAGGCCAGCGCGTGCTGATCATGCGCCAGGCCGGCGGCGACGTCGCCCTGACCATCGACGAGCTGTTCGGCCAGCGCAGTTTCGAACTGGGCCAGCAGGTCCAGGCCGGCACCCTGGCCGAAGGCCGCTACGGTCATTTCGTCGATCGCGCCTTCCATGCCGACGGCCACGACTGGGGCGTGTTCTCGCTCTCGTTGCTGTCGCGCACCCCTGAATTCCGGCAAGCCGCGGCCTGAGGCCGGGCAACGCCCCCTGCATTGAAGATCGAGGTTGAACGATGAGTACTGCTTCGGACGCTCCCAAGACCGGCAAGCTGCGGCTGGGCGGCAGCAACCTCTGGCTGGCCCTGCTGGCCCTGTCCATGATCCTGTTCGGTGTGAATACCGGCGTGTCCACCTGGCAGGGCAGCCGCCTGGCCGATGCCGGTTCCAAGGCCGCCGACCTGCAGGTGCTCTCGCAGCAGCTGGCCAACCAGGGCCGTGATGCCGTGGGCGGCAACGCGCAGGCGTTCACCGCCTTCAAGGCCACCCGCAACGCCATCGAAGAGAACGTGTCGACGCTGCAGGGCCGCTACGGCAACGAACCGGGCGTGTCCAAGGCGATCACCACGCTGTCCGACACCTGGGCCCCGCTGGGCAAGCAGGCCGGCCAGCTGGTCGCCAGCGAGCCGGCGGTGCTGGCGCTGGCCGGCAACGCCAACAACTTCACCGGCGCGGTGCCGGGCCTGCAGGCCCAGTTGAACGAGCTGGTGCGCGCGATGTCCGCTTCCGGTGCACCCGCATCGCAGGTGTACAGCGCCCTGCAGCAGGTCGTGGTGGCCGGTTCGATGGCCCGTCGCGTGACCGAAATGCGCGCCGGTGGCGCCGCTGCGGCTGCCTCGGGCGACGCCCTGGCCCGCGACATCACCGTGTTCTCGCAGGTGCTCGATGGCCTGCGCAACGGTAACGAAGACCTCGGCATCACTGCCGTGCGCGGTGCCGGTGCGGTCGCTGCGCTGGAACAGTCGCAGCAGAAGTGGGAAGCGATGAAGCAGGACGCCGACGCGATCCTGGCCAGCTCGCGCCAGCTGTTCGCCGCGCAGTCCGCCGCCAACGCGCTGGGCCAGGGCTCCTCGCGGATGCTGGACGACAGCCGCAAGCTGTTCGAGGCGTTCTCCTCGTTCGGCTCGGTGTCCGATACCCGCCTGTTCCCGAACTTCTGGATCGGTGTCATCTCCGGTGCGCTGTCGCTGATCGCGATCATCGGCTTCGTTTCCACCAGCGTGCGCAGCCGTTCGCGCGAGCAGGAACTGCGCTACCAGACCCAGGTGGAGTTCAACAGCCGCAACCAGCAGGCGATCATGCGGCTGCTGGACGAAATCTCCTCGCTCGGTGAGGGTGACCTGACCGTCAAGGCTTCGGTGACCGAGGACATGACTGGCGCCATCGCGGACGCCATCAACTACGCCGTGGACGAACTGCGCCACCTGGTGACCACCATCAACGACACCTCGGCCAAGGTCGCGGTGTCCACCCAGGAAACCCAGGCCACCGCGATGCAGCTGGCAGAGGCGGCGGGCCACCAGGCCAACCAGATCACCTCGGCCTCGGACCGCATCGGCGAAATCGCGGCGAGCATCGAACAGGTGTCGCGCAACTCGGCCGAGTCCGCCGACGTGGCACAGCGCTCGGTGGTCATCGCCGCCGAGGGTGCCGGCGTGGTCCGCGAGACCATCCAGGGCATGGACCAGATCCGCGACCAGATCCAGGAAACCTCCAAGCGCATCAAGCGCCTGGGTGAGTCCTCGCAGGAGATCGGCTCGATCGTGGAACTGATCAACGACATTTCCGAACAAACCAACATCCTGGCGTTGAACGCGGCCGTGCAGGCAGCGTCGGCCGGTGAAGCCGGTCGCGGTTTCGCGGTCGTGGCCGACGAAGTGCAGCGCCTGGCAGAACGTACCTCGGGTGCGACCCGACGCATCGAAAACCTGGTCCAGGCCATTCAGGCCGATACCAACGAAGCGGTGACCTCGATGGAGCAGACCACCGCTGAAGTGGTCTCCGGTGCGCGCCTGGCCGAGGACGCCGGTACCGCACTGACCGAGATCGAGCGCGTGTCCAACGCCCTCAACACCCTCATCAAGAACATCTCCATCGCCGCCCAGCAGCAGTCCGCTGCGGCCTCGGACATCACCCGCACGATGGGCGTGATCCGCCAGATCACCGGCCAGACCTCGCAGGGTGCCGGACAGACCGCCGAGTCGATCGGCCACCTGGCGCAGTTGGCGGCCGACCTGCGTCGTTCGGTCGCCGACTTCAAGCTGCCGGCGTGACGCGGGCAGGGCGGCGAGCAAGGAATCATTCGATGAAGCATTTCCATTTCCCACGCCAGAACACGCGCGGCCTCCGCGCGGCGGCGACCGGAGCGCGTCCATGAGCAGCCTGCGCGATGCGATGAGCCATGCAGCGCTGGGCTGGGTCAAGCCGGAGCTGGACGAGACCCTGCGCCAGGTGCGGCACGAGGTCGAGTACTTCGTCGAGGACCCGGCCGACGGCAGCCGCATGCGCATCTGCGCCGGCTACCTGCACCAGGTGCAGGGCACCCTGCGCATGGTCGAGCTGTATGCCCCGGCGATGGTGGCCGAGGAACTGGAACAGCTGGCCGTGGCCGTCGGCGAAGGCCGCGTGGCCGACCGCGATGAAGCCTGCGCCACGCTGATGCGTGGCAGCGTGCTGCTGCCCGATTACCTGGAACGCCTGCAGAACGGCCACCGCGATATTCCGATCGTGCTGATGCCGCTGCTGAACGAGATCCGTGCCGCGCGTGGCGAAGAAGGCGTCAATGACAGCGTGCTGTTCGCCTTCGCGCCGGACAGCGTCAGCGCCACCGAGGCCGAGCTGGACCACGCCCGTGGCAGCCTGAGCGGCCGCAACCGAGAGCTGCTCGATACGGTCGGCAGCGCGGTCAAGGAAGAACTGCTCCAGGTCAAGGATGCCCTGGACCTGCACCTGCGTACCGGCGGTGCGCCGCAGCAGCTGCAGGAACAGGTGACCAAGCTGGGTGCCGTCGGCGACACGCTGGGCATGATGGGCCTGGGCGCGGCCCGCGGCGTGGTCGCGCAGCAGCGCGATGCGCTGCTTGCCGTGGTCGAAGGCCGCCAGCAGATCGACGAAGACATGCTGCTGGATATCGCCGGCGCGCTGCTCTATGTCGATGCGTCGCTGGACGACCAGGTCGCCCACCTGGGCGCCGGTGGCAGTGGCGAGGACGACCCGAGCGCGGTGGAGAACCGGCGCACGGTCGAAGTGCTGGCGCACGAGGCGATCGCCAATTTCGCCGCCGCCCGCGAGCATTTCGTCGCCTTCATCGAAACCAGCTGGAACCATGCCGAACTGCAGGACGTGCCGCGCCTGCTGGGCGACGTGTCCGGCGCGCTGCGCATGCTCGACCTGGGCACCGCCGCCGATTACCTGCGCGGCGTGCAGCAGTACATCGAGGCCGAACTGATCGGCCGCCAGCGCGTGCCCAGTGGCCGCCAGCTGGACACGCTGGCCGATGCCATGGCCAGCCTGGAATACTACCTGGAAGCGCTGCGTGACCGCCGCCCGGGTCGCGAGGACATCCTCGACATTACCCGCAGCAGCCTGGAAGCCCTGCGCTACTGGCCGTTGCCCGAGCGCAGCAGCACCGCAGCCGAGACCGAGGCCGACGCGGATCCGCTGCGGCCGATCGAGCGCGAGAGTGTGCCGCTGGCCGCCGCTGCGCTGCAGCTGGAGCCGGTGGAGATCGCCGTGCAGCCTGCCGCACCGGCGCCGGGCGAGATCCCGCCGCCGCTGCCAGACTTCACCTTCGATCCGCTGCCGGCTGCGCCGGTGGCCGACAACAGCCTGATGTTCGGCGCGCTGGGCGGGCAGGACATCGCCGCATCCACGCCGGAGCAGGCCGAACCGGCACCGTTGCTGTTCGCCGCCTCCACCGCGCCGGTGCCGAGCGTGCCACAGTGGGAGCTGGGCAGCCATGACGCCGCGCCCGTCGCCGATGAGCGCGCACCGACCTTCAACAGTTTCGATCCGGTCAGCTTCGAGCACGACGGTGCGGCCCAGAACGTCGCCCCGCAGTGGTCGTTGTCCGGCGTCGCAGAGGCGCAGGCCGATGATGGCGACGCGCTGGTGCTGGAAGACAGCGTCGAGGACTTCGGCGTTGCCGCGCTGGACGACGCCGCAGGCGCTTCGCTGGAGCTGGCGGCTGTGCAGGTGTTCGATCCGGTGGCTGCCGAGCATGATGGCCCGGCAGTGCTGGCCGACGAGGTGGTATTCCACTTCGACAACAGCGCACTGGACAACGCCGAAGACGTGTTGTCGCTGCAGGCGATGGAAACGCTGTCGCTGGACGGGGAAGACGACGCGCAGCTGCCTGTGCTGGAGATCGTCGACGCCGTTGAAGCCGCGCCGGTCGAGGTACTGGAGCTGGAGTCCACCGCGACGATCGAGCCCGTCGAGCAGATCGACATGGCCGATGTGGTTGCCGAAGCGGCGCCGGTTGAAATGATCGAGGCCCTGGCCACGGCCGCCGCGCCTGCCGCGACCGTGTCCCTGATCGACGTCGATACCATCGCGCCGATCGATTTCAGCGAGGCCGATGCGCAGTTCTTCGCCGAACTGAGTGCGGCTGCGGCCGAGTTCAATCCGCAGGCTGCGCCGGCGACGCCGGCACCGGAAGTCGCTGCCGTGGCTGCCGAAGCCACCGGCTTCGAAGCGGGCTTCGACGACGATGCCGAGAACATCGACCAGGATATCCGCGAGGTGTTCCTGGAAGAGTTCGATGACGAGATGGGCAATCTCGGCACGCTGCTGCCGGCCTGGCGCATGCAGCCGGACAACATGGACCGGCTGCGTCCGATCCGCCGCATCTTCCACACCCTCAAGGGCAGTGGTCGCCTGGTCGGCGCCCGCACCCTGGGCGAGTTCGCCTGGAAGATCGAGGGCATGCTCAACCGCGTGCTCGATGGCAGTCGTGCGGCCACCCCGGCCGTGCTGGCGATGGTCGACCATGCCAACACCGCGCTGCCGCAGCTGAATGCCGCGCTGCGCGATGGCCAGCGCGTGACCGTGGACCTGCAGGCTATGCAGGCCATCGCCGACCGCGTGGCCGCCGGTGAGGAAACCTTCTACGTGCCGCTGCCGGTGGCTGCCGCACCGCAGCCGGTGGCGCAGGCCGAAGTGGTGGCCGACGTGCCGGTGCTGGACGACGCCGCTGCCGTGGAAGATTCGCTTGCCGCCGACACCGTGGCCGAGCTGGCCGGTACGCCAGCCAACATCGACAGCGTGCTGCGCGAGATCCTGGAAGCCGAGGTGGAAGTCCACCTTGCGACCCTGCAGCAGTGGCTGCACTCGGCGCAGCAGGCCGAGCAGCCGGTGAACGATGCGCTGCTGCGGGCCGTGCACACCATGAACGGCGCCTTCGCGATGACCGAAGTGCCGGAAATCACTGCCGTTACCGGTGCCGCCGAGTCCTACATCAAGCGAGCGCTGGCCGCCGAAGTGGTGCCGGGCGCCGAGGCGCTGGGTGCGCTGGATGCCACCGCGCAGGCGATCAGCTCCACCATGGACGCGCTGCAGGCCGAACAGCCGCGCATCGCGCCGCAGGCCGAGCTGGCACAGCGCCTGCAGGCGCTGGCCGGTGAACTGCCGGAAGCGCGCTGGCCGATGGTCGGTCTGGAAATGGACGACGAAGATTTCGACGACGTCGACTTCGAAGCCGAAGCCAAAGCCGAAGCCGAAGCCGAAGCCGAAGCGAATCCCGCCGACATCGGCATGGTCGATGTGCAGCAACCTGCCGTGGCCGAAACGAAGGTCGTGGCTGACATTGAAGCGTCTGCCGACGCCGCCGTACCGGTGGCCGAAGCCGGGGTCGAAGCCGAAGCCGCGCCCGACGCCGGTGTGGAGGCTGCCGAACTGACTGGTGGCGAAGACCTGTCACGCTACTTCGACGCCGGCTGGCCGTCGATGCCGGAGGCCGCTGCTTCGCTGCCGACGGTGATCGAAGCGGACACTGCCGTTGAAGCCATCGAAGCCGATGACGTTGCTGAAATCGCTGACACCGTGCAGGACACCGCTGAAACCGCGCCGGTTGCGATCGATGTGGATGCCGCCGGCCTGACCGCGGTCGACGATCTGTCGCCGTACCTGGACGCCAGCGCGCTGCCGGTGGATGACCGCGATCTGGAAGACGCTGGCGTTGCGGCGGAAGATGACGCAATTGCCCTGAGCCCGCTGCCGCAGGCGCCGGTTGTTGAGGCGGTTGACGAAGACATCGAGGCATTGGCGCTCGACAGCGACGCACCCAGCCTTCAGGATGAAGTGGCTGTGCCGGGCTTCGCAGAACCGGTCACGCTGGAGGCCGCGCTCGAAGCCGGCCTGCACGTGATCGAGGACGAACAGGCGCCGGACGAGGACGGCCAGTGGCCGGTACTTGGCCTGCAGGCCAGCGAACTCGCGCCGGGCGAGGGGGAAGCCTTTGCCGAGGATGCGGACGTCGGCGGGGAGGCGGCGGTCGGTGAAGGAGAGAGCGCCGACCTGCCGTCCCCGGCGACGGTGAATGACGACGTGTTGGTTGACGACGTGACCGACGAGGTTACCGAGGTGGCCGCACCGGTGCGCCTGTTCGAGATGGAAGAGGCGCCGGGCCACAGCCAGGATGCCGCCGAAGCCACGGTCGTCGCAGCCGAAGCCGTTGAACCGGAAGCCATCGAAGCCGAGTCCGTCGAAGCCGACGCCGATCAGCTCGACTTCACTGTCTACGACCGCGAGCTCGTCGACATCTTCGTCGAGGAAGGCAAGGACCTGCTCGACCATTGCGATGGCCTGATCAGCGAACTGCGCGATACACCGCAGGACCGCGAAGTGGTGGCCGGCCTGCAGCGCGACCTGCACACGCTCAAGGGCGGTGCACGCATGGCCGGCATCAATGCCATCGGTGACCTCGGCCACAGCATCGAATCGCTGCTGGAAGCCGTGGCCGCTGGCCGCACCGAAATCGAACGTCCTGACGTGCAGCTGCTGGAGCGTGGTTTCGATCGCCTGCACCAGCTGCTGACCCGCACCGGTGACCACCGCGTGGTCGAGCCGCCGCAGGATCTGGTGGACGCCTTTGAAGCGCGCACCCGCAGCGATGCTGCCGCCGCTGCCAAGGCTGCTGCAGCCAGCAGCGACCCGGCTGACGAGGCACCGGTGGCGACCGCGCCGCTGGCCCTGGCTGATGCGCCACTGTCGGCACCGCTGCCGGTGGAAGGCGCGCCTGAGGAAGATCCGCTGTCGCGTCCGCAGCAGGAACAGGTGCGCGTGCGCGCCGACCTGCTCGACCGCCTGGTCAACCACGCCGGTGAAGTGGCGATCTACCGCTCGCGCCTGGAGCAGCAGCTGGGTGCCTTCCGTGGCGCCATGGGCGAACTGGAGCGCACCAATGCGCGACTGCGCGACCAGCTGCGTCGACTCGACCTGGAAACCGAGGCGCAGATCGTCGCCCGCTACCAGCGCGAGCAGGACCAGGCCGACCAGAAGTTCGATCCGCTGGAGCTGGACCGTTTCTCCACCCTGCAGCAGCTCAGCCGTGCGCTGAACGAATCGGCAGCCGACCTTGGCGGCCTGCAGGGCGTGCTGGACGACCTGTCGCGCCAGTACGATTCGCTCCTGCAGCAGCAGTCGCGTGTCAGTTCTGAGCTGCAGGACGGCCTGATGCGTGCGCGCATGGTGCCGTTCGACGGCCTGGTGCCGCGCCTGCGTCGTGTCGTCCGCCAGGCCGGCATGGACACCAGCAAGCAGGTGCACCTGACCCTCGAAGGTACCCACGGCGAACTGGACCGCAACGTCCTGGACCGCATGGTCGCGCCGCTGGAGCACATGCTGCGCAACTCGGTGGCCCATGGTCTGGAAGCACCGGAACAGCGTCGCGCCGCCGGCAAGCCGGAAGAAGGCGAGATCGCCATCCGCCTGCACCGCGAAGGCTCGGAAATCGTGCTGGAAGTGGCCGATGACGGTGCCGGCCTGGACCGCGAGGCAATCCGTCGCCGCGCCATCGACCGCGGCCTGCTGGCCGCCGATGCGTCGCCGAACGAGCAGGAGCTGGACAGCCTGATCTTCGCAGCCGGCTTCTCCACCGCCGACCAGGTCAGCCAGCTGGCCGGCCGCGGCGTGGGCATGGACGTGGTGCGCAACGAAGTGCGCCAGCTCGGTGGCTCGGTCGACATCCAGTCGGTGCGTGGCCAGGGCGTGCGCTTCACCCTGCGCCTGCCGCAGACCCTGGCCGTCACCCAGGCCGTGTTCGTGCAGATCGGCGAAACCACATTTGCCGTGCCGGTGGCGTCGGTCAGTGGCATCGGCCGCCTGTCGCGCGAGCGTTTCGAAGCCGCCGACAGCAGCTACCGCTACAGCGGCGAAGACTATCCGCTGTACGACCTGGGCAGCCTGGTCGGCCAGGCCCCGGCGCGCGCCGACGGCCAGGACCAGGTGCCGCTGCTGCTGGTCCGCGCCGGCGACCTGCGTGCCGCCGTGGCGATCGACCAGGTGCTGGGCAACCGCGAAATCGTGGTGAAGCCGGTCGGCCTGCAGATCGCTTCGGTGCCGGGTATCTACGGTGCCACCATCACCGGCGATGGCCGCGTGGTGGTCATCCTCGACGTGGCCCCGCTGGTGCGCCGTTACCTGGCCAACCCGATCGCGCCGGTGCAGGACAACGCGCCGCGCCTGGAGCGCCAGGTACCGCTGGTGATGGTGGTCGACGATTCGCTGACCATGCGCAAGGTGACCGGCCGCATCCTGGAACGCCACAACTTCGAGGTCAGCGTTGCCCGCGACGGCGTCGAGGCCCTGGAGCAGCTGGAAGAGCGCGTGCCCGACCTGATGCTGCTGGACATCGAAATGCCGCGCATGGACGGTTACGAGCTGGCCACCGCGATGCGTGCCGACGCGCGCTACAAGGACGTGCCGATCGTGATGATCACCTCGCGCAGCGGTGACAAGCATCGCCAGCGCGCCTTCGAGATCGGCGTGCAGCGCTACCTGGGCAAGCCGTACCAGGAGCTGGACCTGATGCGTAACGTGTATGACCTGCTGGGGATCGCCCGTGTCCGTGAGTGACGTCAATCCGGTTCCGGCCGTTGCCCTGCTGGCCCGCCCGGGCGCTGCACGCGAGCGCCTGCGCGAGGCGCTTTCGCATGCCGATGTGCAGATCGTGCTGGAAGATGACCCGACCACGCTGGAGCCGCAGGCGCTGGCCGATGCGCATCCGCAGTTCGTGGTGATCGCCCTGGAAGCCGCCATCGAGGACCCGCTGGAGCGGCTGGAGCCGGCATTGTCGGCACCGGGCCTGACCCTGGTATTCGACGAAGCCGAACTGGCCGCGCGCCGCGACGGCTGGGAAGCGCAGCGCTGGGGCCGCCATCTGTCGGCCAAGCTGCACGGCCACCAGCAGGTGCTGCCGCCGGGCGCCGAAGACGAACCCAGCCTGCAGCTGGAACCGGGCCGGCCTTCGCTGCCGCCGGTACCGCCGAAGGACGAGGTCCTGCACGCGCACATGGAGCAGGCCCAGGACTGGGCCGGCGACGTGCCGGCCGACAGCCTGTACACCACACCTGCACCGCCTGCGACGTTCGCTGAACCGATGTCGCTGGAACAGCACCTGGCCGCGTTGCAGGCGCACACGCCGGAGCCCGCTGCCGATGCGGCGGAGGCGCCGGCGGACGATGCGCCCGTGCCGCCGCCGGCGGCCTTCGATCACACTGCCTGGTCGCTGGTCGACGAGGCCGCTGATACACCGGCCGCTGCCGCGCCCACCCGCGGCGAGCCGGTGGCGGCACCAGCGTTCGACACCGGCCACCTGAGCCTGGTCGACCTGGATGCCGGCCTGCCTGCCGGCGCACGCGCCGGCGTGCTGCTGGTGCTGGCCGGCATCGGTGGACCCGATGCGCTGCGCCGCCTGCTGGGCGCGCTGCCGACCGGGCTGGCCGTGCCGGTGCTGGTGCACATGCGCCTGGACGGGGGCCGCTACGGCAACCTGGTCAAGCAGATGGCACGGGTATCGCCGCTGCCGGTGCAATTGGCCGAGGCCGGCCGCCGCGCGACGGCGGGCGAGGTCCACATCCTGTCCGACGACATCGGCGTGCGTGCCGCCGCCGATGGCCTGCATTTCCAGACCGACCCGCTGGGTATCTCGATTGCCGCGCTGCCGGCCGAACACAGTGCCCTGGTCCTGCTCAGTGGCGCCGACCTGGCCCATGTCGGCCCGGCCCTGGACCTGGCCGAGGCCGGCGCCTGGGTGGCAGGGCAGGTGGGTGAAGGCTGCTATGACCCCGCCGCGGCAACCGCCGTGGTCGCTGCCGGCATGGTGGCCGGTGAACCGCAGGAACTGGCGCAGGCCATCGCCGCGCGCTGGGCCGTGGACGAGGACAACGGAGAGACGCCATGAGCTACGCAAACAACGATGAGATCCGTGGCGTCCTGATCCAGTCCGGTGGCGAGCGTGTGCTGCTGCCCAATGCAACGGTGGCCGAAATGATGTCGCGCGTGGCGGTGGAACCGGTGGCCGATGCGCCGCGCTGGTTGGTCGGGCAGATCGCCTGGCACGGCTGGCAGGTGCCGCTGCTGTCCTTCGCCCGCCTGTCCGGGCTGGGCGAAGAAGTGGTGGGCGGGCACAACAAGGTCGTGGTGCTGAAGGCTCTCAGCGGCAACGCGCAGCGCCCGTACTACGCGCTGCTGACGCAGAACTTCCCGCAGCTGATCTCGGTGCCGCGCGACGGCCTGCTGGCCGACGCTTCGGAAGAAACCCTGCCGGAGATCGTGCACATGCGCGTGCTGCTGGGTGAAAAAAGCGCGCTGCTGCCCAACCTGGACGCGCTGGAATCGGCGCTGGATTCGCTGGCCGCCTGACAATCCGCCGGGCATGGCCCGGCGCTACCGAAGCGTGGTAGCGCCGGGCCGTGCCCGGCGAGCGAAGCGGTCACGGTGATCCGTCGCCTTACCCCAGATCCCCCAGCCGCGCCTGCAGCGCCGCGATCGCGGCCAGGCCGGCGGTTTCCGTGCGCAGGATGCGCGGCCCCAGCTGCAGGCCCTGGAAGCCCGCAGCGGCCAGTTGGTCACGGTCACGCGGTGACCAGCCTCCCTCCGGGCCGATCGCGATCACGATGCCGCCCGCAGGCGCTGCTGCCAGCGTCGACAACCGGTGCGCCCCCTGCGGGTCCAGCGTCAGCCGCAGCGTATCGGCAGGCAGCGTCGCCGCCGCCTGCGCCAGCGAGAGCGGCGAACCCACCTGCGGGATGCGCGCGCGCCCGGACTGCCCGCAGGCCGAGGTCACCACATTGTTCCAGTGCGCCACGCGCTTTTCGGCACGCGCCGCGTCCAGCTTCACCTCGGTCCGCTCGGCATTCACCGGCACGATGGCGCTGACGCCCAGCTCGGTGGCCTTCTGCAGGATCAGGTCCATCTTCTCGCCACGGGCAATGCCCTGCAGCAGGGTGATCGCCAGTGGCGATTCGTTGTTTACCGCCTGCACCGCGTCGATGCGCACCTGCACCTCGCGCTTGCTGGCCACGGTCAGGGTGGCGCTGTAGTCGTGGCCATCGCCGTTGAACAGCACGCAGGTATCGCCCTCGCGCAGGCGCATCACCCGCACCAGGTGGTTGGCCGTCTCTTCCGGCAGGGTCACGGTCTGGCCGCTGTGCAGCGCCAGGTCGATGGGACAGCGGGTCACGCGCATGCAATCGCCTCCTCGATGGCTGCCAGCGTGGTATGTGCCAGCAACTCCAGTTGTTCGTCATCCACGCAGTAAGGTGGCATCCAGTACAGCACGTCGCCCAGCGGGCGCAGTACCACGCCGCGCTTCAGCGCGGCCTTGTAGGCGTGCAGGCCAAGCCGCAGCGCCGGGTTGAACGGGGTCCGCCGGTTGCCGCCGCGCGACAGCTCGAAGGCCACCACCATGCCCGCCTGGCGCACGTCGGCCACGTGCGGGTGGTCGGCGAAGGGCGCGGCCAGCGTGCCCATCACCGCGGCGGTGCCGCGGTTGCGCGCGATCACGTCCTCGTCGCGGAAGATGTCCAGCGTGGCCAGTGCAGCCGCACACGCCAGCGGGTTGCCGGTGTAGCTGTGCGAATGCAGGAAGGCGCGCTCGCGCGAATCATCGAGGAAGGCGTCGTACAGCGCCTGCGTGGCCAGCACCGCGGCCAGCGGCAGAAAGCCGCCGGTCAGGCCCTTGGACAGGCACATCAGGTCGGGCATCACCCCGCCCTGTTCGCAGGCGAACATCGTGCCGGTGCGGCCGAAGCCGGTGGCGATCTCATCGGCGATCATGAACGCGCCGTGCGCATCGCACAGCTCGCGCACGCGCTGCAGGTAGACCGGGTCATGCATGCGCATGCCGCCGGCGCACTGCAGGCGCGGTTCCAGGATCACCGCGCAGATCTCGCCGGAGTGCTGGTCGAACAGGGTGGCCAGGCCGTCGGCGGCCTGCCGCGCATGGTCGGCGGCGCTCTGCCCCGGTTCGGCCAGATAGGCATCGGGGGAGGGTGCGAACAGGCCCTCGGCCAGCAGCGGCGCGTAGACGCGGCGGTACAGCGGGATGTCGCCCAGCGCCAGCGCGCCCAGGGTCTCGCCGTGGTAGCCGTTTTCCAGCGCGATGAAGCGCGTGCGCCGGGTCTCGCCGCGGTTCTGGAAGTACTGGAAGGCCATCTTCAGTGCCACTTCCACCCCGGCCGAGCCGTTGTCGGCGTAGAACACCTTGGACAGCGGCGCGCGCCCGGGCTGGCGCGGTGACAGCGCCAGCAGGCGCTCGGCCAGGAGGATCGCCGGTTCATGACTGAACCCGGCCAGCATCACCTGCTCCAGCTGACCGGCCTGGGCGGCGATGGCCGCGCCGATGCGCGGTTCGGCATGACCGAACAGATTCGTCCACCAGCTGCTGACCGCGTCCAGGTAGCGGTTGCCGTCGTGGTCGATCAGCCAGACGCCCTGGCCACGCGCGATCGGCACCAGCGGCAGGGTGTCCGGATGCTCGCGCATCTGCGTGCACGGGTGCCACAGCACCTGCAGGTCGCGTTGCCGCCACTGCCGGGCCAGCGGGGAGGGGGTTGGGTCTGCTAGCATTTCGGGCTCATGAACATGTTGCTGCCTGCACATTCTATCGGCCCCGGCGCACGCGCCGGCCGCCGCGGAGATTCCGCATGAACGACGACCGCAGCGGCCGTCGCCTGCCGATCATTCACCGGATCACCGACGAGGAGAACGGCCCGTTCCAGCGCCAGCACCTGGACCTGGAGTTCTCCAACGGTGAACACCGCCGTTTCGAACGCCTGGTCAGCCGTGGCCATGGTGCCGTGGTGGTGGTGCCGATGCTGGACGAGGAGACCGTGCTGCTGGTGCGTGAATACGCCGCTGGCGTGCACCGCTACGAGCTGGGCCTGGTCAAGGGCCGCATCGATGCCGGTGAAACCCCTGAACAGGCCGCCGACCGCGAACTGAAGGAAGAGGCCGGCTACGGCGCGCGCCAGGTCGACGTGCTGCGCGCGATGACCCTGGCGCCGACCTACATGAGCCACCAGTCGTGGCTGGTGGTGGCGCGCGACCTGTACCCCGAAAAGCTGCCCGGCGACGAGCCGGAAGAGCTGGAAGTGGTGCCGTGGAAGCTGGCCGAGCTGGACCAGCTGATGCTGCGCGAGGACTTCTCGGAAGGGCGCTCGCTGGCCGCGCTGTTCATCGCGCGCCAGTGGCTGCAGGAACGCCGATGATCAAGCTGACCACCGAGCTGCGCGAGACCACGATCGCCATCGCCCAGGAAGCGGGGCAGGCGATCATGCAGGTCTACAGCGATGGTTTCGACGTCACCCTGAAGGCCGACGACAGCCCGGTGACCGCCGCAGATCTCGCCGCTGACCGGATCATCCAGCAGGGCCTGCGCCAACTGACCCCCGACCTGCCGATCCTCTCCGAGGAATCGGCGCTGGTGCCGTGGGAGCAGCGCCAGCACTGGGGCGCCTACTGGCTGGTCGACCCGCTGGATGGCACCCGCGAATTCGTAAAGCGCAACGGCGAGTTCAGCGTCAACATCGCGCTGATCTACCAGGGCGCGCCGGCCTTCGGCGTGGTCCAGGCGCCGGTGACCGGCATCGTCTGGCACGCCATGCGTGGCGAGCTGGCCTACCGCCGCCAGGGCCTGCACGACAGCGTGCTGCGCACCCGCACGCCGGCCACCGCGCCGCTGCGGGTGGCAGCCAGCCGCTCGCACCGTTCGCCGGAAACCATCGCCCTGCTCGAACGCATGGGCGACATCGAAACGGTGGCGCAGGGCTCCTCGCTGAAGTTCTGCCGCATCGCCGAAGGCGGGCTGGACGTATACCCGCGCCTTGGCCCGACCTCCGAATGGGATACTGCTGCCGGCCAGTGCGTGCTGCACGCGGCCGGTGGCGCGGTGCTCTCGGCCAGTAGTGGCAAGCCGTTCCGCTACAACCGCCGCAGCACCCTGCTGAACGGTGATTTCATCGCCCTTGGCGACACCAGCCTGCCGTGGCGGGACTGGCTGTCCGACTGACACTGGAGCCCGCATGAGCGACACCCCCACCGCCGGCAGTGCCGCCAGCACCGAACTGGAGCGCCTGCTGGCGATCATGGCGCGCCTGCGCGATCCGCAGGGCGGCTGCCCCTGGGACCTGGAGCAGAACTTCGCCACCATCGCCCCGTACACCATTGAAGAGGCCTACGAGGTCGCCGATGCGATCGACCGCGGCGACCTGGACGACCTCTGCGACGAGCTGGGCGACCTGCTGCTGCAGGTGGTGTTCCATGCGCGCATGGCCGAGGAGCAGGGCGCATTCGCCTTCGCCGAAGTGGCGCGCGCGATCAGCGACAAGATGCAGCGCCGCCATCCGCATGTGTTTGCCGATGTCAGCGTGGACGATGCCGATGGCGTGATGCGCAACTGGGAGGCGATCAAGCGCGCCGAGCGCGCGGCCAAGGGCGACCAGGACACGTCGGCGCTGGCCGGGATCTCGCGCGGGCTGCCCGAATGGCAGCGTGCGGTGAAGCTGCAGTCGCGCGCGGCCAAGGTCGGCTTCGACTGGCCCGGCCCGCTGCCCGTGCTGGACAAGGCCGCTGAAGAACTGCAGGAACTGCGCGAGGAATTCGAGCGCGGCGACATCGCGGGCAACAAGGCGCGGCTGCAGGAAGAGCTGGGTGACCTGCTGTTCGTCTGCGCCAACCTGGCCCGCCATGCCGACATCGACCTGGGCGCGGCGCTGCGTGGTGCCAACCACAAGTTCGAACGCCGCTTCCGCGCCATGGAAGCGCAGGCGGGCGCGCAGGGCGAAAGCCTGGCCGCGCTCGACCTGGATGCGCAGGAAGCGCTGTGGCAGCACGCCAAGGCCGCCGAGAAGGCGTGAAGACCCTCGCCCTGTTCCTGCTGACCGCACTGGCCGAGATCGTTGGCTGCTACCTGCCGTGGCTGTGGCTGCGCAAGGGCGGCAGCGTGTGGCTGCTGCTGCCGGCCGCGGCCAGCCTGGCCCTGTTCGCCTGGCTGCTGACCCTGCACCCCACCGCCAGCGGCCGCGTGTATGCCGCCTACGGTGGCGTGTACATCGGTACCGCTCTGTTCTGGCTGTGGCTGGTCGATGGCATCCGTCCCAGCCGCTGGGACGTGCTGGGCGCCGCACTGTGCCTGGCCGGAATGGCCGTGATCATGTTCGGGCCGCGCCATCCGGTGTGATGGCGGCTGTTGGTTTTGTGTAGAGCCGAGCCATGCTCGGCTGCCTTCGATCCTCTGTAGAGCCGAGCCATGCTCGGCTGGCTCTGCCAAAAGCACTCGAGCATGACTCGACTCTACAAAAACGGGTCACCACCTGATCCGGCCGCGCAGGATGTCAGCGAACATCACCCAGTCGCCGACGAATGAGTACAGCGGGTGGCGGAAGGTGGCCGGGCGGTTTTTCTCGAAGAAGAAATGGCCGACCCAAGCGAACCCATAGCCGCATGCCAGTGCCGCCAGCAGCAGCATCGGCTGGCCGCGCAGCAGCGCTGCGGCCACCAGCAGCAGTACGCCACAACTGCCGATGAAGTGCAGGCGCCGCGAGACCGGATGGCGGTGCTCGTCCAGGTAGAACGGGTAGAACTCGCGGAAGCTGGCGAAGCGGGACATGCACGTGATCCGGGCGATGACCGATTACATCATGCGCCTTGCCATGCTCGGCTGCTTCGGCCAGAACAAGCCGAGCATGGCTCGGCTCCACAGGCAGCAACGGCAGCCGAGCATGGCTCGGCTCTACAGGAGGCAACGGCAGCCGAGCATGGCTCGGCTCTACAGGCAGCAACGGCAGCCGAGCATGGCTCGGCTCTACAGTTTCCGCCTCAGCGCGGGGCCTCGCACCCCAGCATCTTCAAATCGATCGCTTCGGCCATGCGCCGGTAGCCTTCGTCGTTCGGATGCAGGTGATCGCGGGTGATGTTGGCCGGCAGCGATTCCGGCTGCTTCGGGTCGCGCAGCGCTGCATCGAAATCGACCACGCCATCGAAGCCGCTGTCCTTGCCGCGCGCCCACTGGTTGATCGAGGCGCGGGTGGTGGCCGAGACCGGGTCGTAGCGCTCGGAGCCGCCGAACGGCGTCAGCGTGCCCAGGTAGGCGCGGATGCCATGCGCGTGCAGGCGCGCGGCCACCTGCTGGTAACCCAGCAGCATGTCCGGTGCGTTGCGCCCGGGCAGCGGCTGCGCACCGCCGCCGTGGCGGATGTCATTGATGCCTTCGAACAGGATCACCTGGTCGGCGTCGGCCACCGCGATCGCGTCGCGGTCCAGGCGTGACAGCGCACTGTGGCTGCGGCCATGGTCCAGCAGCTTGTTGCCACTGATGCCCTGGTTGAGCACCACGAAGCGGTCCGGACAGGCCTGCTGCAGGCGCTGCGCCAGCCGCTCCGGCCACTGGTTGAACGAACCGCGCGTGGCGGTCGCGCCTTCGGTGATCGAATCACCCAACGCCACAATGACCGACGGCCGCTGCTCACGCTGCACCATCACCGCCGAAAACACATTCTGCTGGTAGCTGACGCGCACCGTGTCGGTTACCGCCTCCTGTCTGCCGTCGGCCACGCGCACCACGGTACGCCGCACCGCGGGCCGGGTCGGCTGCGGGAAGTACGCGGTCACGCTGACCTCCTGCAGTGCCGCCACCGGCAGTACCACCGGATCACTCAGCAGCGCGGCACCCACCGGTACGTCGATGGCACGGCGGCCATCGACGGTGACTGGCAGCGCCGCGGCCCTGCCATCCTTCAGGCGCACGCGGATGTCTTCGACATGCAGCAGTGCATCGCCCAGCTCGTTGCTGATGCGCAGGCGCAACGCCTCGCCACGGCTGCCGACCCGGATGTCCTGGCGCACGGTCTGCGCGGCGAACTGTACCGGTGCCTCTGGCTTCCCGTCCTTGCGGTCCGGTGCCGGTGAAGCGGTCCAGGCGGTCACCCAGACCGGAGCGGCCTGGGCGACGGGGGCGGCCACGGCAGCGCCGATGGCCAGCGAAAGCAGGGTGATCCAGCGCTGCATGGCAGGTGTCCGCTCAGGTCAGGAGAAGTAGGTGCCGCCGTTGACGTCCAGGTTCGCACCGGTGATGAACGCCGCTGCATCGGAGGCCAGGAACACCGCCGCATCGGCGGCTTCGTCCGGCACGCCCTGCCGGCGCAGCGGGGTGTTGCCGGCAACGGCGGTGCGCACTTCCGGCTTGGTGAATTCATCATGGAAACGGGTGGCGATCATGCCGCAGCACAGCGCGTTCACGCGGATGCCCTTCGGCCCCAGTTCCTTGGCCATGGCGCGGGTGAAGGTCATCACCGCGGCCTTGGCGGTGGCGTAGATCGACGCGCCCGGGCCACCGCCATCGCGGCCGGCCTGCGAAGCGAAATTGACGATGGCCGCGCCTTCGCCCATGTGCGGCACCACCGCGTGGGTGGTCAGGTAGGTCGAGGTCAGGTTGAGGTCCATCACCGTGTGGAAGAACGCCGGGTCGATCTCGGCCAGCGGGCGGCGCTGCACCATGCCGCCGGCCACGTTCACCAGCAGATCGATGCGCTCGCCGAACGCGGCCTGGGTCGCGGCGACGAGCCCGGCCACGGCTGCGGCATCGGTCACGTCGGCGCGGTGCACGATGGCCTGGCCACCGGCGGCCTGGATCTGCGCCAGCGTTTCATTGGCGCTGGCTTCATCGTTGGCGTAGTTGATGCAGACGCGTGCGCCGGCGGCGGCCAGCTTGATCGAGACGGCACGGCCGATATCACGGCCACCACCGGTGACGATGGCCACCTTGTCCTGGAACGACATGCGGGAAACTCCTTGGTTTGCGGGGGAATGAAAGGGAAACGCGTGCTCAGCCGCCACGGCGGTCAAGCTTGTGGATGGGGCCGGTCCACCACCACAGCGCGGCCAGCGACAGCGGCACCAGCGCGGCGACGAGGATGAAGATCGGGGCGTAGGAATGCCGGGTCAGCACCGGCACCAGCCAGGTGGTGATCAGCGTGCCGGCCACTGCAGCCAGGCCACCGAGGCCGGCGAGGGTGCCGACCGATCGGCCATCGAACAGATCACCCGGCAGGGTCTGGATGTTGCCGATGGCGACCTGGAAACCGAACAGCACCGCGGCAATCGCCAGCACGGCAAACAACGGCTGGTTGGCCAGCACCGCGCCCAGCAGGGCAGGGGCCATGATCACGCAGCCCAGGGTGATGGACAGCTTGCGTGCACGGTCCACGCTCTGCCCGCCGCGGATCAGACGCCCGGACAGCCAGCCGCCACTGAGGCTGCCGAACATCGCGCCCACGAACGGCACCCAGGCGAACAGACCGATCTGCTTGATGTCGAAGCCGAAGGTTTCGGCCAGGTAGATCGGCAGCCAGGACACGAACAGCCACCAGATCGGGTCCAGCAGGAAGCGGCAGGCGAGCATGCCCCAGCTCTGCCGGTGGGCCAGCAGCGAACGCACGCTCACCTTGGGCGCGGCGGCATCCTGCTGCCCGGCCTGGTCTTCCATGATCAGGCGGCGCTCGGCATCGCTCACCCACGGGTGCTTGTCCGGGCCGGCGCGGTAGACGAACAGCCACGGCAGCAGCCACAGGAAGCCGATGGCACCGACCAGCACGAAGGTGCCGCGCCAGCCCAGCCACAGGTACAGGCCGGCGATGGCCGGTGCGGACACGATGGCGCCGATCGACGCGCCGGCGTTGAACACGCCCTGCGCCAGTGCGCGTTCACGCGCCGGGAACCACTCGGCATTGGCCTTCACCGCGCCCGGCCAGGCACCGGCTTCGCTGATGCCGAGCATCGCCCGCACCAGGCTGAAGGACAGCATCGAATGGGTGACCGAATGCAGGGCGATGGAGATCGACCACACGCTGATCGACAGGGCGAAGCCCAGGCGCGTGCCGATCATGTCGAACAGGCGGCCGAACAGGAACTGGCCGGCGGCATAGAACAGCATGAACACGGTCACCAGCAGCGCGTAGTCATCCTTGGTCGCGCCTACCTCCTTGGCGATTTCCGGCCACATCACCGCCAGTGCATTGCGGTCGATGTAGTTGATGACCGTGGCCACGGCGATCAGGCCGACGATCAGCCAGCGTACGGCCGAGCGCACCGGCACCTTGCGCAGTTGGCCCACCACCGCAGGGCCGTTCATTTCGCGTCACCCTTGCTGCGGTCCATGCGCGCGTGGCTGCCGCTCCATCGGTAGGCGTGGCCATCGACGGTCACGCTGTGCTCGCCCTTGGCGCTGCTGTCATCGGCCACGCCCAGGGCGATGCGTGCGCCGCTGGCCAGGCGCAGCTCGATCACCTCGGCATCGCTGCCGCGGGTGCGCACGATGTCCTTGATGCGGCTGTCGGCGCCGTGCACGTACTCGGCGGTGCCGTTGTACTCGCCATGCGGCTCCAGCACGCTGAAGAAGGTGACGTCCTTCTGGCCTTCCACGCGCTGCAGCAGGGCCGGCTCGCGGCGCAGGTTGAATTCGGGATCGTTGGCACCGCTTTCCACCAGCAGCGCCTGCGCGGGCGCGCTGCTGCCGAAGCGATAGGTGTAGAAGCGGCCATCGAGCAGCCAGGCCAGCGTGCGCGGCTCGCTGCCGGGCTTGCTGCGTGCATCCAGCCACAGGTGCTGGTAGCCGTTGTCCTTGCCCAGCACCGGGCGCTGGCTGGTGAAGTGCTCGGCCTCGAAACCGGTGGTGACGATGTGGCCGTTGAAATGCAGCGGCAGGTCGTAGCGCGCGGCCTTGTCACCGTGCACCTGCAGCAGGTCCAGCACCACCGGCAGGCCCAGTTCTGGGTGGCGCAGCAGCGCCTGGGTGCGGGTGAACACCACGCCGGGGTAGGCGTCGCGCATGGTCGCCGAGGCGATCTGGGTATCGGTGTCGGCCTGGAAGAAGCGCACCTGCGGCGCATGCTCCTCGCCGCGCTTCCAGTCACCCTTGAAGTGGCTCTGCTCGTCCACCACCAGGGTGTTGTGGGCCACGGTCTGCTTGGCCCAGCTGCGGTTCTCGGCCAGGTAGATGCCGCCGCGCTTGGCTTCCACGTTGAGGAAGCGCGCCGCGCCGTAGTCGGTCACCACGGCCTTGCCGTTGTCGTAGAACAGCCAGTTGAGCTTGTCGAAGTGGCCGTGGCCCATGCCCTGCATGGTGTCCTTCTGCACCAGCGCCTGGCCGTCCTCGCCGTTCATGCGCAGGATCGCCAGGCCGCCGCGGTCACCGTCGGGGCCATCACGCAGCAGCATCGGTCTGTAATCGAAGGGTTTGGCCTTGTTGGCCGCCAGCGCCTGCGCCACCTGCAGGCCTTCGGGCGAGAGCAGCAGGCGTTTCTGCTGCTGGGCCACCGACAGCAGGTGGTCATCGCCGGTGCGCGCATAGGCGATGCCGATGCCGGCCACCAGCTCCTCGGTATCGATGCCCTTGTCGAGGATCGCATCGTTGATCGGGAAAAACAGGCCGTCGTAGCTGGTCTGCACCAGCACATCCACGGCCTTCAGCAACACGCCGTCGCGGCGCGCGAAGACCTTCCGCTGCGGCTCGTTGCGTTCGATGGCGTTGGCGAACAGCAGGAACGGCGCCAGCGCATAGCGCTGGTAGTACGGGCCTTCCTCGTAATAGCCATCGGGCGAGAACAGCAGGTCGATCTGCCGCATGAAGCCGAACTGATCGTCCTTCTGGCTGCCGCGCAGGGATTTCTCCACCAGCTCCTGGTCGCGCAGCACGTAGCCGGTCATGCCGGTGGCGGCCACCGCCCAGGTCGCGTGGTTGTGGATCTGGTCGTAGTTCTTCGGCTCGCTGATCAGGAATTCGGCCATCGGCCGGAACAGCTGCGACTCGATGGTCTGCCGGTCCTGCGCGGACAGCGCGTCGCGGATCGCGTCGTAGCCCTGGATGGCGTTGACCAGCCACACCGAATCGTTGAGCACCTGCCAGAACACGCGGCCGGGAATCTGCCCGCGGCCTTCCGGGTGCGCGCCCAGCGTCGGGTAGAGCTTGGCGTACTGCAGCAGCATGTCGCGCGAGTACGTGACATAGGCTTTGTCGCCGGTCAGCCGGTACAGCGTGCCGGCCGCCAGCAGCGCCTGGTAATTGCGCTTGTGCTGTTCATGGGTGCGGCCGCCGCCCTTGTCCTTGGGCACCGGCACGTCGATGCCGGCCTTCATCATCTTCTTCAGCGATGCCTCGGTGCGCGCCTGTTCCTTGGCGAACCACGGGTAGCGGCTGCCTTCGCTGGCCATCTGCTGCCACTGCGCAGCGGTCACCAGCACCGGCGCAGTGTCGGCCTGGCGCGCGGCGGCGGCCGGGGCCGCCAGCAGCGGTGCGGCCGGCAGCAGGGCAAAGGGGACGGCCAGGGCCAGGGAAACAAACAGCGGCTGCAACCTCATCGATCAACTCCGGTGCTGGTGCGGGACAGGGCAACCTCGCCCACCTTGGGATACCAGTCCACCCCCGTGGCCTCGCGCGCGGTCATCGCCAGCGCCGGATCGGCACCGGTGGCGGGCAGGGCAGGGGTGGGCGTCCACAGGCCGCTGGCGGCCTGCTGCAGGGTCACGCTGCGGCTTTCGACGCCGCTGGGAAACACGGCGCTTGCCTGCGGCGACTGCACATTGCCGCTGAAGGCGATGCCGGCCAGCGAACTGGCGGCGGTGGGCGGGTTCCTGCTGGTGCGGTTGACGATCAGGTTGGCGCTGAAGCGGCTGCTGCTGGCGGCCACGTCGATGCCCTTGGCCGCGTCGTGGCCGACGCCGAAGCTGATCTTCGCCACATCCACGAACGTGTTGCGGCTGAGGGTGGCGTTGACCACCGGCGCATAGCCGGACAGCGGCGGATCGGCCTGCGCGTCCATGATTGCCAGTGCCGAGCGGTTGCTGGAACCGGCCAGGCGCTCGAAGTAGTTGTTGCTGACGGTCTGGTCGGCGTTGATGATGCGCACGCCGCCGGTACCGGCCTTGTCGTCGCCGAGGAAGACATTGTCGAGCACCCGGTTGCCGTTGCCGTGGCGCAGGGTCAGCGCGCCGGCCGAGCGATAGAAGACGTTGCTGCGGTAGGTGTTGCCACCGGACTTGTTGGAGACGATCTCGGTCTCGCCGTCGCAGCCTTCAAACCAGTTGTTTTCCACGGTGCTGTTGGAATCGCTCAGCGAGGTATCGCTGGTGCCGACGCGGATCGTTTCGCCGCCGTTGACGCCGAGCAGCGGGCGCGGCCCGAACCAGTTGTGGTCGATGCGGTGCTGGTTGTCCAGGCCCTGGGTGGCATCGCGCACCACCACCACGGTCGGACCGGCATTCGTCTTGCCGCGCAGCTGGCTGTGGTCGAGGCGGTTGTGGCTGCCGTACAGCGACACCCAGTAGTCCTGGTCGCTGGCATCGGGGTTGGTGTAGTCGTCGATGACCAGGCCGGTCACCCGGCTGTGGCTGGCCACCGCCTTGCTCGATTCGCGGAACGCGACGACGGCATCGCCGGGCGTGTAGCCATCGCGGAACACCAGATTGGAAACCTGCAGGTAGCTGCCGGCCAGGCGCAGGTCCGAGCGCCCGCTGAGGATCACCTTGCCCGGGGTCTGTGCGCGCAGGGTGATCGGCGCGGCCTCGGTGCCCTGGCCCTTCAACAGCAGGCGGGTGTCGGTCCAGGTGCCGTCGGCCAGCACGATTTCATCGCCGGCCGTCAGGGCGGCGGCGGCGATGGTGAACTCGGCGGCATCGTGGACCAGCCAGCTGGCGGCCTGTGCCGACGAAGTGGTCAGACAAATTGCCAGACCAGTAGCGAGGAATGATCCAGGAAACGGGTTGGACTGGCGGTACGAAGTCGATTCGGTGCGCATGAAGTCCTTCCAGGGACGGCCGGGCCGTCGTTCGGGGTGGGTGTGCATACCAATTGCGGAATCTGTTGTAAGCCAGCTTTCGCGCAAAGTCATGCTGCATCAGCACATTCAATGACAGCCAATTGGTATGAAACAAAGGTATTAATAGAAATCCAGTCCAGTTGGTTGACATTTCGGTGTCTGCATGTCGAAGCTGCGTCCACGCCTGCCAACCAGGCGATCCTTTGGGAGGAGGAAACCATGCGGCAATCTGCCGGAGCTGTACGCACCATCACGCTGTCACCCACGCCCCTCGTCGTGGCTTTGCTTGCCGCGCTGGCCGCCGCTCCGCTGGCGCAGGCGCAGTCCACCAGCGGCAGTGCCGGGCAGGACGCCACCACGCTGGACCAGGTGCAGGTCACCGGCATCCGCGAATCGATGCAGAGTTCGATCAACAAGAAGCGCGACGACACGGTCATCGCCGACGTGCTCTCGGCAGACGACATCGGCGACCTGCCGGCACCGTCCCTGGCCGATGCGATCGAAACGCTGACCGGCGCCGCCTCGACCCGCGACAAGACCGGTGCCTCGGAGATTTCCATCCGCGGCCTCGGCGCTTTCCTCAGCAGCACCAATTTCAACGGCCGTGAGATCACCAACGGCAGCGGCGACCGCTCGGTGAACTTCAACATGTTCCCGGCCGAGCTGATCAATACGGTGGCCATCTACAAGACCCAGCGCGCCGACATCATCGAAGGTGGCGTGGCCGGCACCATCGGCCTGGAAACGGTGAAGCCGCTGGAATACGGCAAGCGCTCGGTGCAGTTCGACCTGCGCGGCAGCTGGGCCGAGTATGACAAGAAGTACCGCGATGACGATGGCATCGGCTACCGCGGCACCGCCAGCTACATCGACCAGTTCGAGTTCGGCGACGGCCAGAAGCTGGGTGTCTCGCTGGGCTTCCAGCGCCTGGACGGCACCGACCCGGAAGAGAGCATCACCAGCGGTTCCACCTGGTACGCCTGCGATGGCAACCAGAACGTGGCCAACGCCAACTGCTCCGAAGTGGGCGCGCAGGCCATCGCCAACGGTGCGCCGTACTATCTGGTGCCCAGCAGCCGCATCTACCGCCTGAAGCAGGAACGCAACGACCGCCAGAGCGAGTTCGCCGCGGTGCAGTGGCGGCCCAATGATGTGGTCGAAGTGAACGTCGACTTCGAGCACACCCAGCGCAACTGGTATGAAAACCGCAGCGACCTGAGCCTGTCCAACGCGCGCCGTGGCATCACCCAGCGCGAGGTGGACGAAAACGGCATCGTCCGCCACCTGCATGGCAGTACCTCGATCGATTCCACCTCCAACCGCTACTGGCGCGGCGAGGAATACACCGGTGGCGGCCTGAACCTGATCGTGCGGCCGAGCCCGGCCTGGGAACTGTCCACCGATCTGTCCTACTCGCATACCAACCGCCTGGACAGCGAGCGCATGACCCGCCTGCGGGCCAACCAGCGTGACATCAACAATGCCATCGTGCCGGGCATCAGCAGCGGCACCACCGGTTATGTCGACTACGACTGGGACTGGCATGGCGAAGTGCCGAGCGTGGCCCTGGCGCCGAACTTTGATGTGCAGAACTGGGATGTGTACTCCGGTGCAGCCCGCGTCACCTCCAGCGCCACCGAGAACGACCACAAGATCAAGGCCGGCCGCTTCGACGCCAGCTTCATGCCAGAGTCGGGCTTCTTTACCCGCATCAAGGGCGGCGTGCGCGCCAGCCAGGCCGACTACAGCCTGCGTGACAACACCCTGGTGACCGACTACGACCAGCGCGTGGCCGCCGACAAGGCGAAGATCATCGCTGCCAACCAGGCCTGCCGCGCACCGTTCCCGCAGAGCGATTTCATGGATGCCGCCAGCGGCAACACGATCTCCTCGTGGTCCTACTTCGATCCGGACTGCCTGTACCAATCCTTCCGTGGCAGCCTCGACAGCGGCCTGGATCCGGACTTCCAGGATCCCAACAACGTCGACATCACCGAGAAGACCCGCGCGCTGTACCTGCTGGGCGAGTTCAGCAGCAGTCTGTTCGGGCTGCCGGTGACCGGCAACGTCGGCCTGCGCTGGGTCAAGACCGACGTCCGTTCGGAAGGCGTGCGCACCGACCTGCAGATCGAGGACAACGGCGACGGCACGATCCGCCTGCAGCCGACCGGTGACTACACCACCCAGGTGTTCAAGGCCGGCAATGACAAGCTGCTGCCCAGCCTGAACGCGGCCTTCGAGCTGCGTCCGGACGTGCTGCTGCGCGTCGGTGCCTACCGCGCCATGTCGCGCCCGGACATCGCGGCGCTCGGTGCCGGCCGCACCATCAATGTCAGCAGCGATGCCACCTACGGCAACCTGGCCGATGCGCTGGACGACATCAGTGCCAGCGGCAACCCAGCGGCGCAGCCGCTGATGTCCTGGAACGGCGACCTGTCGCTGGAGTGGTACCCGAACCCGGACACCATGCTGGCCGGCGCGGTGTACTGGAAGCAGTTCAACGGCGGCACCGCCACCGCGCTGGTGCCGGAGACCTACACGATCAACGGGCAGACGGTGACCGTGCCGGTGCGCCAGCAGGTCACCACCGACGATGACAGCACCCTGACCGGCCTGGAGCTGAGCGTCACCCATCGCCTGTCCTACCTGCCCAAGCCGTTCGATGGGCTGGGCTTCAAGGTCAGCTACAACTACGCCGATGCCGACTACGAGACCCAGGATTCGCGACTGGGCGAGCAGCTGGCCGCCGATGGCAGCGTCATCCCGGCCATCGTGCCGCCGGCCGGCCTCAGCGGTTTCTCGCGGCACGTGCTGTCCGGTTCGATCTACTGGGACGTGGGCCGCTTCAACATCCAGGCCATCGGCAAGTTCCGCTCGCACTACTACCAGGACTTCACCGGCAACACCGCGCAGCAGAACCGCTACTACGACGACAACACCAGCGTCGACCTGCGCATGCGCTACAAGGTCAACAAGCAGCTGTCGCTGTCGCTGGAGCTGATGAACCTGACCAACGAACCGCGCGTGGCGTACCAGCCGCTTTACGGCAATTTCCGTGAAGTGGTGACCTACGGGCGGCGTGCGTATTTCGGTGTACGATACAAGTTCTGAACAGGGCGGCGCGGCCAGTGGTCGCGCCGTCGCTCCATCCGGACCCGCACCGCGCACGGTGGCCCGGGACGGGCCCGGAGGGAACCGCCAAGGGTCAGCCGCATGTCCGCCAACCGCCTCTACCAGACCATCGCCGCCAAGCTCCGCAAGCTGATCGAGGACGGCGAATTTCCGCCGGGCTCGCGCCTGCCGGGCGAGCGTGAGCTGGCCGAACGTTTCGGCGTCAGCCGGGTGACCGTGCGTGAAGCCGAGATCGCCCTGGAAGCCCAGGGCTGGATCGCCATCCGCATTGGCTCGGGCGTGTACGTGAAGCCACGCCCGACGCAGGCCTCCGGTGGCCTGCCCGATGTCAGCGCCTTCGACCTGACCGCCGCCCGCGCGGTGTTCGAGGCCGAGGCCGCGGCGCTGGCTGCCAGCAACATCGACGAGGCCGGCATCGCCGAACTGCAGGTGCTGGCCCAGGCGCTGTGCCGCCGCGACCTGACCGATGAGGAGGCCGGCGACTTCGACCGCCGCTTCCACCTGACCATCGCGCGCCTGTCCGGCAACCCGGTGGTGGAGTACTTCATCCAGCAGATCTGGCGCATGCGCAGCGATCTGCCGCGGGTGGCCGAGGTCTACGCGCGGGTCTGCCACGACGACGGTGCCAGCCGCGCCGACGAGCACATGGCGATCTTCGAGGCGCTGCGCAGCCGCGACCCGGTGGCCGCGCGCAATGCCATGCGTTACCACTTCCAGCGCCTGTTCGAGGCGATGCTGGAAGCGACCGAGAGCCAGGCGCTGGAAGAAATCCGCCGGCGCACCCAGCAGGACCGCGAGCGCTTCCTGGCCACCACGCGCATCTAAGGGTTTCCAGCCAACGGCGCAGCCCCTCGTGGGTCGGTCGCTTGATGCATCGGGGTCTGTGTGCTGGGTCGGGCGGTTTGGGTTCGCGGGACACGCCGTAAACCCGTCCATGGGGGCTCGATGGCGCCTTCCATGGCGCCAACGGTCCCGCGAACCCAAACCGCCCGCCCCCCGATAGTTTCCGTGCGCGTCCAGCCCACGGAAAAGAAATGAAGAGCAAAAGCAAAAGCCGGTCGCTGCGCTCGCGTGGTTGGATCCCTTTCCGCAGGAAAAGGATCCGACCCCTCTCTATATATGTATCGACATCCACATCTGCTCTTGCTCCTGCTCTGCTCTGGCACTTGCCATCCGTCACCACGGAACCTGGCAGGGGTGGGGCGGTGTGGGGTTGTGGGACCGCAGGCGCCATGGATGGCGCCTACGAGCTCCCATGGATGGGTTCACGGCGTGTCCCGCAACCCCACACCGCCCCGCCAAAACCGAAAGAACCCAGAGCCGACGAACCAATGCTCTGCGCTCCCAGCCCTGGCTGTAGAAACGCGGCGCCGGCCGCAGGCCGGCCAAACACAGACCCCGCTGCGCTGCGGCACGACCTGCGACCGACCGATCTGGGATAATGGACGCTCTTGTTTATCCTGCTGCCGGACCGGTCATGACCCAGAAGACGCTGCTCAACGATACCCACCGCGCCCTCGGCGCCAAGATGGTCGATTTCGGGGGTTGGGACATGCCCATCCACTACGGCTCGCAGCTGGACGAACACCACCTGGTGCGCCGCGAAGCCGGCGTCTTCGACGTGAGCCACATGACCGTGGTCGACCTGCGCGGCGAGCAGGTCAAGCCGTTCCTGCGCCGCCTGCTGGCCAACTCCATCGACAAGCTGAAGGTGCCGGGCAAGGCGCTGTACTCGTGCATGCTGAATCCGGCCGGCGGCGTCATCGACGACCTGATCGTCTACTACCTGGCCGATGATTTCTTCCGCATGGTGGTCAACGCCTCCACCCGCGAGAAGGACCTGGCCTGGCTGCGCGAACAGGCGGCACCGTTCGGCGTCAGCGTCGAGCAGCGCCCGGACCTGGCCATCCTTGCCGTGCAGGGCCCGCAGGCGCGCGACAGCGTGGTCGGCCTGGTCGGCGGCAGCGATCGCGACGCGCTGGCCAAGCTCGGCCGCTTCGCTGCCCTGCAGGTCAAGGCGGGCGACGGCGTTGAACTGTTCGTCGCCCGCACCGGCTACACCGGCGAAGACGGCTTCGAGATCCTGCTGCCCCAGGACGCCGTGGTCGCCTTCTGGAACCGCCTGCTGGCGGCGGGGGTGAAGCCGGCCGGCCTCGGCGCGCGCGACACCCTGCGCCTGGAAGCCGGTATGAACCTGTATGGCCAGGACATGGACGAAGCGATCAGCCCGTACGAAGCGGCGCTGGCCTGGACCGTGTCGCTGGACGAAGGCCGTGACTTCATTGGCCGCGACGTGCTCGAGGCGCAGAAGGCCGCCGGCAACGCGCGCCAGATGATCGGCCTGGTGATGGACGAGAAGGGCGTGCTGCGCCATGGCCAGGTGGTGACCACCGCCGGCGGACAGGGCGAAATCCTGTCCGGCACCTTCTCGCCGAGCCTGGCCAAGGGCATCGCGTTCGCCCGCGTGCCGGCGGGTGAACTCGGCCAGGTCACCGTCGATATCCGCGGCCGGCAGGTGCCGGTGCGCGTGGTCAAGTTCCCGTTCGTCCGCGAAGGCCAGGCCCAGCCCGGCGTGCTCGCCGACGCCTGATCCGAACGTGCCGGCCGTCACTGACAGCAGTGGCGGTCGGTTGGTTACACTAGCCCCGTTTTTTCCACCCCCTGCAAAACCTGGAGCAGTTCCCATGAGCGAGATCCCCGGCGACCTCAAGTTCCTCAAGTCCCACGAGTGGGCCCGCGTCGAAGGCAATGGCCGCGTCACCGTCGGCATTTCCGACCATGCCCAGGGCCTGCTGGGTGACCTGGTCTACGTCGAGCTGCCCGAAGTCGGCGCCGAGGCCAAGGCGGGCGAGCAGATCGCCGTCGTCGAGTCGGTCAAGGCCGCCTCGGACGTCTACAGCCCGGTCAGCGGCACGATCGTCGAGGTCAACTCGGCGCTGTCGGACAAGCCGGAAACCATCAACGAAGATGCCTACGGCGAAGGCTGGATGTACGTGGTCGAGCTGACCAGCTCCGACGAGCTCAATGAGCTGCTGGATCCGGACGCGTACGCCGAAGCCCTGGAAAACGAAGACCACTGAGTCCGCGCTTCCCGCTTCCAGAACGGCCACCTTCGGGTGGCCGTTTTCGTTCCCGCCTCCGTCGTCGACTCATGCCATCGGGTTCGCGGCACACCTTCGGCGTGGCATCAGGCGGCATCGAACGGCGCGATCAGGCGTGCGCAGTTTTGCGCAAATCCGCCTTTCCGTCCCGCGATTGCGCGTTCGGATGTGAAAACTTTTACCTCCCATTGCAGACCCGTTGTGGTGCGGCGGATGTGCGCGTTGACGTGTGCCGGACGACGTGGTGCATGGCGCGGCATCTGTTGTCGCCTATCAACGCAGAGTGCTTATTTCAAGCGCTTTTTATTCAGCAGGTGCGATCACGTGTTGCCGCGCGTGGCGTTGGCGGTGCGCGACGCAGGGCCGGGAAGGTGCCGTGTGGTGGCGGTGCCGGCGGCGTTCGGATGGACGCGGATGTGAAATTTTTTCGCGGGGGTTGTTGACAGTAAAAAAAACGGTGATTAGGTTTCGCCTCAGCAGACCTTGCCTGCCAAACCGAGTGCGCCGAATCAATCGTCCGATGCGAAGCAGCCCCTTCAAGACCACCGCGATTCTGCCGACGGTGGGCATGGCCCCGCTTCCCCCGGAGAAACGCAAGGCATCTCCTGTTCCGATGCCCGCTCCGCCGATCGAGGCGGGCATTGCCGCATCCGTAACGGCGCGCCTGACGCGCCGGCGGTCCCCGCACGCAGCAACCGCGGGTTTGATCCACCTGGGCGTTTCAACTCCCTATCACTGACGAGGAGCCATCCCATGGCAACCAAGAAAGCTGCGAAGAAAAAGCCTGCCGCCAAGAAAGCGGTGAAGAAGGTCGCTAAGAAGGCCACTGCCAAGAAGGCAGTGAAGAAGGTCGCGAAGAAGGCGACTGCCAAGAAGGCGACCGCCAAGAAGGCCGTCAAGAAGGTTGCCAAGAAGGCAACTGCGAAGAAGGCCACTGCAAAGAAGGCGGCAAAGAAGGTCGCCAAGAAGCCGGCTAAGAAGACCGCGAAGAAGGCCGTCAAGAAGGTTGCGAAGAAGGCAACTGCGAAGAAGGCCACTGCGAAGAAGGCGGCAAAGAAGGTCGCCAGGAAGCCGGCAAAGAAGACCGCGAAGAAGGTCGCCAAGAAGGCGACTGCCCGGAAGGCTACTGCCAAGAAGGCAGTGAAGAAGACTGCGAAGAAGGCCACCAAGAAGGCTGCCCCGAAGAAGGCTGCCAAGACGGTTGCCAAGCGCAAGCCGGCCGCTCGCAAGAAGAAGGCCGCTCCGGTCGCTCTGCCGGCAACCCCGGCGCCGCTGATCTAAGTACTTCCCGATAGCCGTACCCTGAAACCCCCTTCCCTGGCTGCCCAGCGGGGAGGGGGTTTTTTTTATGGGCGACCGTGGTCGGGCTTACCCGTGGGGTACCGGCGGGAACCGCTCCACCAGGAAATCCACGAAGCTGCGCAGGCGGGTGGAGCGGTAGCGATCGTGGGCGTACACCACGTGCATGGGCCGACCCGCCTGGCCGTGCTGCGGGAACAGCTGCACCAGCCGCCCGGCGGCCACGTCCGCGGCCAGCAGCAGGGTCGACTGCAGCACGATGCCCAGCCCATGCAGCGCCGCCGCACGCAGCGCTTCGCCGTTGTTGATCTGCAGGCGCGCAGCGGCGATACGCTCGAGGCCGCCGGCCTCGTCCTGCAGCCACTGCGCGAGCGCGCGGGGTTCGAACGAGAGGCACTGGTGCGACGCCAGTTCGGCGAGCGTGCGAGGCGTGCCGTGGCGGGCGAGGTAGGCCGGCGCGGCACACATCATCAACCGGTAGGGCGTCAGTGGGCGTGCCACCCGTGCATCGCTGTCAGCCAGGCTGCCGATGCGCAGTGCGGCTTCGAAACCTTCCTCGGCCAGGTCGACCACGCGGTCGCTCAGGCTCGCCTCCACCCGCACCTGCGGATGGCGTTGCATGTAGTCGGCCAGGGCCGGCACCAGTGCGTGCGTGCCGAAGATCACCGGTGCGCTGATGCGCAGCGTGCCGGCCGGCGCCATCTGCTGGTGGGCGGCCTGCGCATCGGTCTCTTCCACCAGCCGCAGGATGTCCCGGCAGCGGGCGTAGTAGTCCTCGCCGAACGGCGTCATGTGCTGGCGGCGCGTGGTGCGGCTCAGCAGCAGCATGCCCAGACGCGCTTCCAGTGCACGCAGGTGCTTGCCAGCCATCGTCGCCGAGATGTCCATCGCCGCGGCCGCAGCGCTGAGGCTGCCCTTGTCCACGATCAGCACGTAGACCTGCATGCTCTCCAGCAGGTTCATCTGACACTCCGGGTGTTGAATGCTGAAACCTGCGCGGAGTTTATCAATCAGGGGTGATCAAAGAGCATGCGCTGCACGGGCCGGATGTGCCGGCCACGCATGACGGAGAACACCATGGATTTGAGTCTTGAAGGACGTACCGCACTGGTGACCGGCGCGGGCAGCGGCATTGGCGCGGCGGTTGCGCGGCAGCTGGCGACGCTCGGCGTACGCATCGCGATCAGCGCGCGACGGTTGGAGCCGCTGCGGTCGCTGGCGGCGGAGATCGCAGCCAGCGGTGCAGCCGCGCCGCTGATCCTGCCGGGTGACCTCACCGACGCCGCGCAGCTGGCGCGCATCGCCGCCGGGGCGCAGGACGGGCTGCAGCGCGTGGACATCCTGGTCAACACGGCGGGTGGCTCGCGGCCGACGTCTGTCGACGCCGCTGACGACGTATGGGACGAAGCGATGGCACTGAACTTCTCCGCGTCGCGACGGCTGACCCAGGCGCTGTTGCCCGGCATGCAGGTGCAGGGCTGGGGGCGGGTGATCAACTTCAGCGGCTCGATGGAACCGCGTGCGGTGAATGCCGCCACGGCGGCGAAGGCCGCGCTGCACCTGTGGAGCAAGGGCCTGTCATCGGAGGTGGCGGCGCAGGGCGTGACGGTCAACACAATCGCGCCGGGGCGGATCAACAGCGCGCAGATCCTCGGCCGGTTGCATCCCACCGAGGAAAGCCGACGCGCCTTCATCGACCGCAACATTCCGATCGGGCGCTTCGGCGAACCGGAGGAGGTCGCGCCGCTGGTGGCGTTCCTGGCGTCGCCAGCGGCGGGCTACATCACCGGCGCGGTGATCCCGGTGGACGGCGGCATGCACTATTTCGCGCACTGAGCCTGCGTGTGCTTCACCGCCGTGGGTAGAGTCGACTGCCAGTCGACCCTACCAATCACCGGCAGACTGCCGCACTCAGCGCGGCGAGGCCACTGCGCGGTTGCCCGAGGCGCCCTTGCCCTTGCGCTTGTCCTGCTGCGCCGGGGTCGCGCCTTCGGCCATCAGGCTGTCGCTGCCGAAATCGGTATCCACGTCCAGCCAGCGCTGCGCCGGCAGGCCCAGTGCCGAATCGAGCACCGTCGGCAGCAGGCCGCTGGGCAGGCCGCTCTCGCCGTTCCAGAGGATGGCGATGCCGAGGTCACGTTCGGGCACCAGTGCGACCAGGCCGCGGTAACCCTGCACCGCACCGGCATGGAAGACCACGTCGTGGCCGGCGTAATCGAAGGTGCGCCAGCCCAGCGCGTAGCCGGCCGAGTGCAGGCGCTCACGGCGCCAGCCCGAGCGCATCTCGCCCGGGGTGTTGATCAGGCTCGAATGCAGGGTGGCCAGCAGCGGCGCTGGCAGCACGTCGGGGCGATGTCCGGTGTGCGCCAGCAGCCACTGCGCCATGTCGCTGGCACTGGCGTTGACGCCGGCGGCCGGGGCAACGCGGTAGTAGGTCGGCTTCGGCGTCAGCGACACCCAGCCATTGCGGCTGCGCACGTGCGGACGCGCCCAGCGCGAGCTGGCCTGGATGCCGGCCAGGCCGAGGCTGGCATCGTTCATGCCCAGCGGCTTGAAGATGCGGCGTTCGACCGATTGTTCGTAGAAGCTGCCCGAGGCGGCATAGACCACGTCGCCGATCAGGCTGAAGGCCACGTTCTGGTAGGCGTAGCAGTCGCCCGGCAGGCACTTGAGGCTGGTGTTGGCCAGCTTCTGGGTCAGCGAGTAGTACTCGGCATTGCCTTCGATGTCGCGGTCGTAGGCGTTGTAGGGCAGGCCGACGCGGTGGCTGAGCACATCGGCCACGGTCAGGCGGTCGGTGGCTTCGGGCGAGTTGAGGCGGAAGCCCGGCACGTAGTCGGTCACCTTGCTGTCCCAGCGCAGCGTGCCGTCGTTGACCAGCAGGCCAGCCATGGTGCCGGCAAAGGCCTTGGACAGCGACGCCAGGCGGAACACGGTGTGCGCGTCGACCGGCAGCGGATTGTTGACGTCGGTGACGCCGTAGCCGCGCGCGCTGAGCACGCGGCCGCCCTGCACGATGGCCACGGCCATGCCCGGCACGCGCTCGCCGTAGGTGAGCTGCTGCGCCATCGATTCGATATGGGCGACGTTGAAGCCGGCGGCAGGCAGCTGCACCTGCGGCACCAGGCCGGTGCGGTAGGCCGCCGGCTGGGTGTGGGCGACGCCCGGACCCGCGGCGGTTTCGATGTTGGTCGGCATCGGCGGCAGGGCCGGCGGTGTCTGCGCGGTGGTGGACAAGGCCACGGGCATCAACATGCCCAGCAAACCGGTGGTCGCCGCCCGGACCGGGCGACGCAGGTTGTTCATTTTCATCGGTTGGACCCGTGCGCGACTGCTGTCTGTGATTCTAGCGCCGCTTTTCGCCTGTGCACAAACAAAGCGAAGATGAATGCGCATCTGATTGAAAAAGTTGGATTTTTGATGCCCGGCGACGTGATCTGGATGCGCCCGCGGACGCCCTCCGCATGAGCCCGCCTGCGGACATCGCGCACGGCCTGCTGGCGATGTTGCAGTGCATTGTCTAACGTACGCGCTTCACTGCCCCCGGAGCCTGTCATGCCGCCATCCAACTGCCGCGTCCCGGCCGGGGCCACCGCGTGAGCGCGGCCGCGGGCAAGGGGCCGCTGCGTGGGCTCGTGGCGGCGCTGCGCGAATCGCCGGCGTTGTGGTGGTCGTTCCTGTATTTCTTCTGCCTGCTCAGCGGCTACTACGTGCTGCGCCCGGTGCGCGAGGCGATGGCGGCCTCCTCCGACCTGGAGACGCTGTTCCCGCCGCTGCTGATCGGCTGGTTCGGCAGCCATGGCATCGCCCTGAAGGACTTCGTCCTGCAGTTCCTGTTCACCTGCGTGTTCCTGATCATGCTGGTGCTGCAGCCGGTCTACGGCTGGCTGGTCAGCCGCTTCCCGCGGCGGGTGTTCCTGCCGGTTGTTTATGGCTTCTTCATCGCCACCCTGCTGGTGTTCTACGTACTGTTCGACAGCGGCGTGCCGGGGCGGGGCATGGCCTTCTTCCTCTGGGTGATGGTCTTCAACCTGTTTGCGGTGGCCGTGTTCTGGAGCTTCATGGCCGATGTCTTCAGCAACGTGCAGGCACGCGCGTACTACGGCTACATCGGCGCGGCCGGCACGGTCGGTGCCTTTCTCGGCCCGGTCCTCACCAGCGCGCTGGTGCAGCGCGTGGGCATCGCCAACCTGATGCTGGTCTCGGCCGGCTTCCTGGTGGTCTGCCTGTTCTGCATCTGGCGGCTGCGGCACTGGGCGGTGCTGCGCGAGCGCGAGCAGCAGTTGGTGTCCGGCGAAAAGCCGATGGGCGGCAGCGTGCTCGACGGCCTCAAGCTGATCGTGCGCGAGCCGCTGCTGCGCTGGCTGGCGATCCTGGTGGTGTTCGGCGTGGGCGTGGGCACGATGCTGTACAACCAGCAGGCGAGCATCGTGCGGGCGGCCTTCAGCGACCCGGCGGCCAGCACGGCGTTCTTCTCGCGTATCGACCTCGCGGTGAACGCGCTGACCCTGCTGCTGCAGCTCAGCCTGACCCGCTGGCTGCTGTCGCGCCACGGCATCGCGCCGGCGCTGCTGATTCCCGCCTTCGCCATCCTGCTCGGCTTCTCGGTGCTGGCGGCGTCGCCGCTGCCGATGATGGTGGCGGTGGTGCAGGTGCTGACCCGGGCCAGCGAGTTCTCGCTGTTCAAGCCGGCCCGCGAGACCATCTACACCCGCGTGGGCCGCCAGTGGCGCTACAAGGCCGGCGCAGCCATCGACACCGTGGTCTACCGCGGCGCCGACCTGAGCTTCACCTGGGTGCACAAGGGGCTGTCGCTGTTCGGCTCGCATGTGGTGTTCGCCGGCGGCATGCTGGTGGCGGCGTGCATGACCCTGGCCGCGTTCGGCGTGCTGCGCGAAGAGAAGAAGCTGCTGCGCGACCGCTGAGCCGCGCGGGGTTGGATCCCTCTCCCACGGAGAGGACTCCGACCCCATCACCCCATCAACCTGCCCAAGGAACCCTGCATGTACTGGATCGCACTTGCCCTGACCCTGCTGGTCGCATTGCTGCACGTCTACTTCCTCGTGCTGGAAATGTTCCTGTGGACCCGCCCGCTGGGCCTGAAGACGTTCCGCAACACGCCGGAGAAGGCCGAGATCACCCGCGTGCTGGCGGCCAACCAGGGCCTGTACAACGGCTTCCTCGCCGCCGGCCTGTTCTGGGGCCTGTTCGACCACCTGCCGATGCTGGTGAATTTCTCGCTGGGCTGCGTGATCGTGGCCGGCTGCTACGGCGCGTGGAGCGTCAACAAGCGGATCTTCTTCATCCAGGCAGTGCCGGCCGTGCTGGCGGTGGTGGCCTGGTGGTTCGTGCCGGCCTGATTGCCGGTCGGCGCTGCGCGCATCCACCCATGGGGTGGCTCTACTGCGGTGGTAGTGCCACGCCATGCGTGGCTCCAAGGCGGCGGTGGTAGTGCCACGCCATGCGTGGCTCCAAGGCGGCGGTGGTAGTGCCACGCCATGCGTGGCTTCGCACCATGCAAACAAAAACGGCGGGCCGAGGCCCGCCGTTTCTGTATGCGCATGACGCAGGCGATCACGCTGCCTGCGAATGCGGGTCCTTGTGCTGGCGGTCGTAGTAGCTGGCCGCGCGCAGTTCGTGGGTGTCGAAGTCGTCCACGGTGATGGTGTCCAGGGTCAGCGTGCGCAGTTCTTCCAGCAGGCTGCGTTCGTCCTGGGTGATCACGCCTTCGGCCACGGCCTCGTCCAGCTGCGCCTTGAAGTCCAGCGCCTCGATGCCCTTGCTCTTCAGCGCCTTCAGGAACTTGCGCTCCACCGGCTCGGCCATGATCGCCTTGCTCAGGTAGCTGTTGATGCGGCCACCCGGGTTGTTCTCACACGGGGTCAGGAACACGCCACTGGCCAGGCGGTCGCGGGCTTCGTTCGGGGCCATCAGCAGGGCGGCGACACGACGGCTCAGGCGGTCACCCGGGGCTTCGGCACGACGGCCCAGCGGGAAGATCAGCGCCCACATCAGCCAGCCGATCGGACGGATCGGGAAGTTGCGCAGGGCCGCCGACAGCGACTCTTCGATCTTGTGCACGCTGTCATGGAAGGCCCACGCCAGCAGCGGCTGGTCGGCCTGCGGCGCGCCTTCGTCGTGGTAGCGCTTGAGCATGGCACTGGTCATGTAGACGTGGCTCAGCACGTCGCCCAGGCGACCGGACAGCGATTCCTTGAACTTCAGCTTGCCGCCGAGGGTCATCATCGAGATGTCGGCCATCAGCGCCAGGTTGGCCGAGTAGCGGTCCAGCTTGCGGAAGTAGCGGCGGGTGTAGGCATCGCCCGGGGCGGCACCGAAGCGCGCACCGGTCAGGCCGAACCAGAACGAACGCACGGCATTGGAGATGCCATAGCGGATGTGGCCGAACAGGCTGCGGTCGAAGTCCTGCAGGCCGGCACGGGTGTCCGGATCCTGCGCGGCCTTCATTTCCTTCAGCACCCACGGGTGGCAGAGGATCGCACCCTGGCCGAAGATCAGCAGGCTGCGGGTCATGATGTTGGCGCCTTCCACGGTGATCGCGATCGGCGCGGCCTGCCAGCTGCGGCCGGCGAAGTTGCGCGGCCCGAGGATGATGCCCTTGCCGCCGATGACGTCCATCACGTCCGAAATCACTTCACGGCTCATGCTGGTGCAGTGGTACTTGGCGATGGCCGACGGCACCGACGGCACATCGCCACGGTCGACTGCCGCCGCAGTGGCCTGCGACAGCGCGCTGATCTTGTAGGCCTTGCCGCCGATGCGGGCCAGCGCTTCTTCCACGCCTTCGAAGCGGCCGACCGACAGGCCGAACTGCTTGCGGATGCGCGCGTAGGCACCGGTGACCGCTGCACCGGCCTTGGCACCGCCGCTGGCGGTGGAGGGCAGGGTGATCGAGCGGCCCACGGCCAGGCACTCGTTGAGCATGTTCCAGCCCTTGCCGGCCATCGCGGCACCACCGATCAGCTGGGTCAGCGGGATGAACACGTCCTTGCCCTTGATCGGACCGTTCTGGAAGGTCGAGTTCAGCGGGAAGTGGCGACGACCGATCTCCACGCCGGCGGTATCGCGCGGCAGCAGGCCCAGGGTGATGCCGATGTCGCGGGTCTCACCGATCAGGCCATCGGGATCGTACATGCGGAAGGCCAGGCCGATCAGCGAGGCGACCGGGGCCAGGGTGATGTAGCGCTTGTCGAAGGTCAGCTTGACGCCGAGCACCTGCTCGCCGTTCCACTCGCCCTTGCAGACGATGCCGTAATCGGGAATCGAGGTGGCGTCGGAACCGGCAAACGGACCGGTCAGGCCGAAGCAGGGCACTTCGCGGCCATCGGCCAGGCGCGGCAGGTACTGGTCCTTCTGTTCCTGGGTGCCGTAATGCACCAGCAGTTCACCCGGGCCCAGCGAGTTCGGCACGCCGACGGTGGAGCTGACCACCGACGAGACCGAGGCCAGCTTCTGGATGACCTTGTGGTGGGCCAGCGCGGAGAAGCCGAGGCCGCCGTATTCCTTCGGGATGATCATGCCGAAGAACTTGTTCTTCTTGATGAAGGCCCACAGTTCCGGCGGCAGGTCGGCATGGACGTGGGTGATTTCCCAGTCGTTGACCATCGTGCACAGCTCTTCGACCGGGCCATCGAGGAAGGCCTGTTCTTCAGCGGTCAGCTGCGGCTTTGGGTAGTTCAGCAGGATGTTCCAGTCCGGATCACCGGTGAACAGCTCGCCTTCGAAACCGACCGAGCCGGTTTCCAGCGCAATGCGTTCGGTCTGCGACAGCGGCGGCAGCACCTTGCGGAACACCTTCATCATCGGGCCGGTCAGCAGCGGCTTGCGGATGAACGGCAGCAGCAGCGGCACGGCGATCACCGCCAGCACGGCGGCAGCAACGATCGTGGCGGTCTGGTTGACGTATGGCACGAACCAGCAGATGGCCAGCAGGGCCAGGCTGATCAGCGTCCAGGTCAGCAGGCGCATGCGGTGGTAGGCGACGAACGCGCCTGCCAGCAGCAGGGCGAGGAAGGGAAGAACGATGCTCATGAGCGTGCTCCGGTGACGTGCTCGTTTGTGGCGGACGAAGCTGCAGCATCCGCTGCGGGCAACACGTCCAGATAGTCCAACACAGTAGCGGTAAAGGCGTCGTTGTCATCACCGGCGACCATGTGTGTGGCCTGCGGCAACTGTACGTGGCGTGCGTGCGGCGCCAATGCGAGGAATTCGGCGACAGTCTGCGGCGTGACCAGGTCGCTGCGGCCACCACTGACCAGCAGCAGCGGGCACTTCACATGTCGTGCGGCTTCGGCCAGCGCATCCTGATGCTGTTCGCTGTCGCGGGCCAGTTCGGCCACCAGGCGTGGATCCCAGTGCCAGCGCCAGCGGCCGTGGCCATCCTCGCGCAGCAGCGCACGCAGCGACTGCTCGGATTTGCGCGGGCGGTGCGGCAGGTAGGCGGAGATCACGTCCGCGGCCTGGGCCAGCGAGGCGAAGCCATCGGGATGGGCGGTCATGAAGGCGAGGATGCGCTCGACGCCGGCGGTGTCCCAGCGCGGGGTGATGTCGACCAGCACCATCGCCGAGAACAGGCCCGGCCAGCGCGATTCGGCAAGCAGGCCGAACAGCCCGCCCATCGAGGCGGCAACCAGAACCGGCGGGCGCGGCTGCTCGCCGGCCAGCACGATCAGGTCATCGGCGAACTGTTCGCCGTGGTAGGGCAGGTCGGCGGCGTTCCAGTCCGAATCGCCATGGCCGCGAGCATCGTAGGCCAGCGTCTGCAGGCCGACGGCAGACAGCGCCCGTGCGGTGGTATTCCACGCATGCCGGGTCTGGCCGAAGCCATGGGCGAACAGCACGCGGCCGCGGCGACCGTGGTCGCTGGCCGTGGCCGCCAGATGGGCGCCATGGGCCGCCTCCAGACGCAGGTCGTGGAACGCGGCGGGAGTAGGGGATGTAACCATACTCGCTAGTATGGATGGCTGGTGACGGAAGTCAATACCATGCAGTATGGTGCGCTGCGGAAGGCGCCATCGCCCGCCCCGCGACGGTTTCGGCCGCAACGGCGTACTGCAACGAACCCCGCCGTATGGTTAAATCACCCCATGAATCAACCTGACGCTTCTGCCGGCGAACCGCGTGCCGGCCGCAACAGCCGCCTCAGTGCCGAAGACTGGGCACAGGCGGCCCTCGATCTGATCGCTGAACAAGGCGTGGGCGCGGTCGCGGTGGAGCCGCTGGCGCGCCGCCTGGGCGTGACCAAGGGCAGCTTCTACTGGCACTTCCCTTCGCGCGATGCACTGCTGCAGGCCGCGCTTGAACGCTGGGAACTGTTCGAACAGGAGCAGGTCTTCGGCAGCCTCGAAGACGTGCCCGATCCGCGTGCGCGCCTGCGCCAGCTGTTCCAGATGGTGGCGCACGAAGTGCAGCCGCACATCATCTACAGCGAGCTGCTGAAGGCGCTGGACCACCCGATGGTGCGGCCGGTGATCGACCGGGTCTCGCAGCGGCGCCTGGATTACCTGGTGGCCTCGTTCCGCCAGGCCGGGCTCAGTTCGACCGATGCACGCCATCGCGCCCGGCTGGCCTACGCGGCCTATGTCGGCTTCCTGCAGCTGTCGCTGCAGCTGCAGCAGCCGAAGCAGGCACGCGAGGATTTCGAAGCCTACGTCGAGCACCTGATCGAGACGCTGATCCCGAACGGCTGACGTTGCCTGCAGCCCACGAAGAGCCGCGATTGGATCGCGGCTTTTTTTTGTCCGACGCATCACGCGGAAAACCGGTGGTGCGGAAAAAACAACGGCCCCTTGCGGGGCCGTTGCTGAAGTCAGTGATCGATCAACCGATCAGAACTTCTGCTGGTACTTCATGTACATGAAGCGACCCACTTCGAAGCCACCGTAGTACGAGTAGCCCGCGTTCGGCTGGGAGTAGGCCGGAGCCGCCCAATGGTCGAACACGTTGTTGGCACCGACGGCCACCGTCGCATTCCACGGCAGGTTGTAGGACACCTGCAGGTCGTGGAAGGTGTTGGAGCCCAGCTCGTTCATCGGCAGGATCTGGCCCTGCGTATCCGGAGCGCTGTAGTTCGGCAGGGTGCAGCGGTCGTCGAAGTAGCACTGTTCCTTGGTGCCCGAGTAGTAGCGGGCCGACCAGGTCACGGTCAGGTTGTCCAGCGTCCAGCCCACCGACAGATTCGAGCGGACACGGAAGTTGCCACCGAAGCCGTTCTGCTGGCTCGGCGGGTTGTCCGAGTTGTCCTGCTTGATCTCGTTCTTGGCCACGTAGGTGGTCTGCCAGACGGCGTTGAACGCACCGAAGCCGGTCTCGAAGCGGTAGTTGACGTCGAAGTCGAAGCCTTCGGTTTCAACGTAACCCGCATTGCGCAGGCCGAAGTTCAGCGAGGTGACGTTGCCGGCGGCGTTGCGGGTGAAGCCCACGCAGCGCGACTCGATGCCACGCAGGTAGCAATCGTTCAGCAGATCGGTCGGGGTGTCGGCAACGATGGTGTTGTCGATGCGGATGTTCCACCAGTCCAGCGAGGCGTTGAAGCCGGTCAGGAACGCAGGGCTCCAGACGATACCCAGGGTCTTGGATTCCGAGGTTTCCGGGGTCAGGGTGGGCGTCGAGCCGGTTACGAACGGCACGTTGGTCTGCTCACCCGGGCCCGGCGACGGTGCGGTACCCGAAGCATTGAGCTGGCGGAAGCCGGCCGGGACGTCCTGCAGGCAGCGTGCGTTGCCTGCGGCCGGGCCGTACGAGGTGTCGCACGGATCGGTGTAGTCCTCGAAGGTCTGCGAGATGCCGCCGTACAAGTCAGCCACGGTCGGAGCACGGAAGCCTTCCGACCAGGTGCCGCGGACCAGGATCGAATCCACTGGCTTCCACTTCAGGCCGAACTTGCTGTTCAGCGTGTCGCCGAAGGTGTTGTAGTCCGAGTAGCGCGTGGCCGCAGTGAGGGTCAGTTCCTTTGCGCCCGGCAGGTCGGCCAGGATCGGGATCTGCAGTTCGGCGTAGATTTCATTGAGGTCGTAGCCACCCGAAGTCGGGCCGGCTGCCAGATCAGTCGAGATACCGGTCTGGGCCAGTGCGTCCGGCGAGAACGAGCCGCTTTCCTCACGACGCTCGAAGCCAAGCGCCATTCCCAGATCGCCGGCCGGCAGGGTTGCGATGGTGCCGGCGATATTGGCGAAGTAGTTCTTGGTCGTGGTGCGCGACAGCGCCTGGCCCGGCTGGTACAGGTAGGCCTGGACGTTGGGATCAGCCAGGCTGTTGGCCGAGTTGTAGCCGTCCGGAATCAGCGGGTTCCACGGGGTGCAGGCCCCGGGGCCGGTGCCCAGCGGGATCGGGTTGGCAGCGGTACCGCACTGCGCCAGACCATCGGCATTGATGAACGACGCACCGGTCGCCTGACCGACGGCGTAGGTATTCAGGTTACCCGTGCTGATCTGGGTGCCCTTGTTCTGGTTGTACAGATAGCCGGCTTCCCAATCCCAGAAGCGCTCGCCGGTCTGGAACGAACCGCTGAACACACCGGTGAAGCGGGTGGTGGTCAGGCTGTTGAAGACGCCGCGCGGCACTTCCCAGCCACGACGCACGTACTGCACGTCCTCACCCACCGGATTGAACACGCTGTCAGCGGTCAGGCCGTTGGCGCTCAGCTCGAAGTTGCCGCTGGCGAACGGATAGCCCGCGTTCTGCGCGAACGCGTCGCGGTCGGTGTACAGGACGCTGGTGTCGAAGCGGACGTTGTCGGTGAAGTCGAAGCGACCATTCAAGAAGGCCGACTTGCGCTTGATGCCGCTCTGAAGGGTCGATGCCAGCGCCGGATTGGACACGTCGATGTTCGGATCAACCAGGCGGTAGCTGGCGAAGTCGGTCGGATCGAGACCGGCGACATCGCGGCGCAGCGTGTAGGCCTGGCCGTTGTAGATGAAGCGGCCGTACTGGCTGGTGCCCGACAGGCCACCCGGACGCGGTGCACTCTTTTCACCGGTCGGGAAACGGTCACGCGAGAACCAGCGGTCCTTCGCCCACACCGGATCTTCGTTGGTGTATTCCACACCGGCGGTCAGCGAACCACGCTCGCCACGGAAGCCCATGATGAAGTCATAGTTTTCGCGCTTGCCGTCGCCCTGGTCGTACTGACCGAAATAGACGTTGGCTTCAGCGCCTTCGAAGTCCTTGCGGGTGATGATGTTCACCACGCCGGCGATCGCGTCCGAACCGTAGATGGTCGACGCGCCGTCCTTCAGGATTTCGATGCGCTCGACGATGGCGGCCGGAATCGACGCAACGTCCTGCAGGCCATCGTTGGTGATGCCCAGGCGACGGCCGTCGATCAGGATCAGGGTGCGGTTGGCGCCCAGGTTGCGCAGATCGATGTAGTAACCACCGACGGCTTCACCCGAGCTCAGCGGCGAGGTGCGGCTGATGGCCGGAGAACCGGCGGCGGAGATGTTCTGCAGGATGTCGGCGACCGACTTGAAGCCCTGCTTCTCGATCTGGTCACGGCTGATGGCCAGCACGGGCTGGGCGGTTTCGGTATCGACCTGGCGGATGCGCGAACCGGTCACCTCGATGCGATCGAGGTTGGTTGCGTCCTGCGCCTGGGCGGTCGCGACGGATGCACCGGCGACCAGCGCGATGACGACCGCATCACGCAGCTTGTTGGACTTGAAGTTCATTGGCTCTCTCTCTCCAAGGAAATCTTGGCTGGGTTATTGCCTGCGTGCGGAACGCAAAATGTCGTTCCAAAAAAACGCGAGGCTGAATCGATAGTAACGGCGCCCTCCAGAAAATTAAAGCTACGTTAACTTCAGCAATGCCAGTCGGTGTCAATACCCGGGAATCTTTACGATTCAATGACTTGTGGTACATGACTGGGACACTCGGACCCATTGAGTATCGTTTCGTCTGAAAAAATGTTTGTGTTGATACATTTCGTAATATTTCGATATGTAACAATGCACATGCATTTAACGAACGCGTTACCTGCGGAAACAAGAAGGGCGCCCTGCAGGCGCCCCTCTTTCATCCAGTCGGTGTCGCAAGACGCTGGACCGCTTACAGGTCCTGCTCGTAGCGGACGTACGGAACGGTGCCGTCGTCGTTGCTTTCGTTGCGCGGGGAGAACGGATTCTTCCCGCGGGTGATCACGTTTTCGGCGCCGACGGTCAGCTGGCCCGACCACGGGGTACGCCAGGTCAGGCCGATGCCCAGGCCTTCCCACTTGCCCGGCTTGCCGGGAACGTCGACCACGCGGCCGATGATGCTGCCGGTGAAATTGCCGTAGCCGGCACCCAGGCTCAGGCTCTTGCTGTCCCAGCGGTCGACCAGGGCGGGCGATGCATCGGAGATCGGCACCAGGCGCGCCTTGGCGTAGGTGCCGGCGATGGACACGAAGCCTTCGCGGCCGATGTTGCGCTGGGCGAACACGGTCAGGTCGTTCTGTTCGCCGCGCAGGGCCGGGGTCTTGTTCGGCGAGGCCAGCCAGGCCGGCAGGGTCTCGCGGCTGGTACCGGCGGTGATGCCCAGGCGGTTGTTGCCGCGGTTGAGTGCGGCGGTACCGGTCAGGCGGCGGTTGTTGGCACCGATGGCGTCATCGTCATCGCCGAGGCTGGCCAGCATGCAGTGGCTGGCCAACCCGCTGATGCTGCTGCCGCTGCTGTTGCTGCACAGCAGGCCCAGCGAGTCGCCCGAGGACAGGCCGAAGGCCGCGTCCAGCGAGTTGCGGCCGAAGTGCCAGCGGGCACCCGCGGCCTGTTCGCCGGTCGGTTCCAGGTACAGCAGGGCCTCGACCTTGCCGCTGCCCTTGTTCCAGACCGGCAGCACGGTGCGGGTGTCCTTGCTCTGCGCATGCGCGCCCGTGATCGCGCCAAGGGCGATCAGCAGGGCCAGCGGTAGACGCAGGAAAGTACGCATCGGACCAGTTCAGACAGTGACGGACAACGGAAGTTCCCGCTGGGGCGGGAACTCGATCCTAGGGTGTTTATGAAATCTTAACAAGCCTTGATCCTCCCCAGAACACAAGACCTGCTCATTCATTGAAGTCGTTCAGGTGCCGGTACAGTCCCCTCGGCACCGTGGAACAGTATGCCGAACTCCGTCAACGGAAAGTGATACTCCCGTCCGCAGAATTCGCAGCGGACGTCCACCGCGCCGGTGTCTTCGGCGGCCGCGCGGGCTTCTTCCTCGCCCAGGGAGACCAGCATCGAGGCGACCCGCTCGTGCGAGCAGGAGCAGCCGAAGGCCAGCGGCTTGCTGCCCATCAGTTCCGGCTTCTCCTCGTGGAACAGGCGGTGCAGCATCTGCTCGGCCGGGGTGGCCAGCAGTTCGGTCTTGCCCAGCGTATCGAACAGGGCGCTGGCGCGGGCCCAGCCGTCCTCGTCGCCCTCGTCGCCGGGCAGCTTCTGCAGCAGCAGGCCCACGGCGCCGTTGCGGTCAGCGGCCAGCAGCAGGCGGGTCGGCAGCTGTTCGGACTGGCGGAAGTAGTCCTCGAAGGCCTCATCCAGCGCCGGCGCGGTCAGGCCGACCAGGCTCTGGTAGCGCTGCGGTTCGCGAGGGTCCAGGCCGGGGTTCTCGATGGTGATCGCCAGCAGCGCGTCGCTGCCCAGGCTGGACAGGTCGCGCGGCGCGTCGGCACCGTCGGCCAGCTGGGCGATGCCGCGCAGGGTGCCGGCGGCGGTGCACTCGGCGAACAGGGTGCGCAGGCCGGTGTTGCTGCGCAGCTGGATGGACAGGCGGCCGTCCACCTTGGTGTGGCCGGTGAACAGGGCCGAGGCCACGCACGCCTCGCCGAGCAGTTCGGCGGCGTTGTCCGGGTACATGGCGTGGGACAGGATTTCCTGCCAGGTGGCCTGCAGTTGCACGTGCACGCCACGGACGCCGGCGTCGGGCAGCAGGAAGCGGATCAGGGAATCGGTTTGGGCGGTCATCGGCTCACATCGCGCGTAAACAGGGGCGGTTGCCGGATAATGCGCCGACAACCAGGCATGAGAAGGATGCACCAGTAATGGGGGCAGGGGGAGAGCAGGACAAGGTGGAGGCCGTGCAGGCCGTGGCGACCACGCCGGTCCGGCGACGCTGGCGCTGGAAGCGGCTGCTGTGGCTGCCGGTACTGTTCGTGGGCTTCAGCTGCCTGCAGGTGCTGGTGCTGCGCTTCATCGACCCGCCGTTGTCCACGGTGATGCTGTGGCGCTATGGCGAGGCACTGGGCGAGGGCGACTGGTCCTACCGCCTGCATTACCAGTGGCGCGACCTGGACCAGATGGCGCCCAGCCTGCCGATCTCGCTGGTGGCGGCCGAGGACCAGCGATTCCCGGAGCACAACGGTTTCGACCTGCAGGCCATCGAAAAGGCGCGTGACCACAACGCCAAGGGCGGGCGCCTGCGCGGGGCCAGCACGATCAGCCAGCAGGTGGCCAAGAACCTGTTCCTCTGGCAGGGCCGCAGCTGGATCCGCAAGGGTCTGGAGGTCTGGTACACGGTGCTGATCGAGGCGTTCTGGCCGAAGGAACGCATCCTGGAGATGTACGCCAACATCGCCGAGTTCGGCGATGGCGTGTATGGCGCGCAGGCGGCGGCGCAGAAATTCTGGGGCAAGGATGCGTCGCGGCTGGCACCGGGTGAAAGTGCCCGGTTGGCGGCGGTGCTGCCGGCGCCGCGGCGGTACAACGCGGCCAGGCCGGGGCCGTACGTGCAGCGGCGAGCGACGTGGATACAGCGGCAGGCCCGGCAGCTGGGTGGGGCGGGGTATCTGGAGAAGTAACGGTAGATCGTTTCGCGGCGCCTTCCGGTTCATGGGTGAGGCGGAGGGCTACCGCAGGCAGGACACGCGGTAAATACGTCCATGTAGCTCGTAGGCGCCGTCCATGGCGCCAACGGTCCTGCCTGCGGTAGCCCTCCGCCTCCGGAAAGTTTCCTGCGCGCGCGGAACGAGAGCGGAAATTAAAAATCAAAACAAGAAGCAAGATCAAAAGCTGTGCCAACCAAGGTTGGCAGCTACCAAAAGCGGTGGGGGGGGGCAGCGCGTCCATGCACCGCGCTCGCGGGAATGTGTCCATAGGCGGAGGGCATGGCCGTGCAGGACCGTAGGCGCCATGGGCCCGGGGCATGCCCTCCGCCTCCCCCCGTATCAGGAAGGCGCTGCAGTTGCTCTCGATTTGGCCGTTGCCTTTAGCGGGCCGGCGGGCTGCAAGCCCGCCAGCAACGTACAATCCAGGCATGAGCCGCCAACGCCTGACCTTCGTCATCGCCGCCCATAACGAGGAACTGGCGCTGCCCCAGCTGCACCCGCGCCTGTGCGCGGTGCTCGACGCGCTGGACGATGTCGACGGCCACATCCTGTATGTCGATGACGGCAGCACCGACGCTACCTGGGCGGTGATCGAACACCTCGCCCATCCCGACCCGCGTGTCTCGGCCCTGCGGCTGTCGCGCAACTTCGGCAAGGAGGCTGCGCTGACCGCCGGCCTGGACCAGGTGCGCGAAGGCGCTGCGATGATTCTCGATGCCGATGGCCAGGATCCGCCGGAACTGGTGCCGACCTTCGTCGCGCACTGGAAAGAGGGCTATGACAACGTCTACGGCACGCGCAAGGTGCGCGACGGCGAAAGCTGGAGCAAGCGGGCCACCGCGGCCATGTTCTACCGCGTGATCGGCCGCCTGTCGCGCACGCCGATTCCCGCCGACACCGGCGATTTCCGCCTGCTGTCGCCGCGGGCGCTGAGCGCGCTGCGCGAGATGCGCGAGCGCCATCGCTTCATGAAAGGCCTTTTCAGCTGGGTCGGCTTCCGCCGCGTGGCCGTGCCCTACCACCGCCACGCGCGGTTGGCCGGCAACAGCAAGTTCAGCCTCTGGAACCTGTGGAACTTTGCACTGGAAGGCATCACCGGGTTCTCGACCGTGCCGCTGCGGGCGGCCACCTACCTGGGCCTGGCGACCGCGGCGGCGGCGTTCGTGTTCGGCGTCTGGGTGATCATCAAGGCGGCGCTGTACGGCGACCGGGTGGCGGGCTGGCCGACGATGATGGCGGTGATCCTGTTCCTGGGCGGCGTGCAGCTGATCGCGCTGGGGCTGATCGGCGAGTACCTGGGCCGCCTGTATGAGGAGTCCAAGCAGCGGCCCCTGTACCTGGTTGACGCGTGGCTAGCACCTTCCGTGGCAGACTCGGCCCTGCAACCCACCCTGGGAGGGCAGGCAGATGACGTCGGTACGGCAACTGTTGGACGGCAAGTCCCCTGAAGTACACGCGGTCGCGCCCGGCGCGGCGGTGATCGATGCGATCCGGCTGATGGCCCAGAAGGGCATCGGCGCGGTGCTGGTGATGGACGGGCCGCGACTGGTCGGCATCCTGTCCGAGCGCGATTACGCGCGCAAGATCGTGCTGCACGATCGTTCCTCGCGCGATACGGCGGTGTCGGAGATCATGACGGCGAAGGTGGTGACGGTGTCGCCGGGTGAGCAGGTGGAACATTGCCTGCAGCTGGTGACCGACTACCGCATCCGCCACCTGCCGGTGGTGGAGAACGGGTCGGTGCTGGGGGTGATTTCCATCGGCGACCTGGTGAAGGCGGTGATCGATGCGCAGCGGCGGGAGTTGGACCGGCTGCAGCAGTACATCGTGGCGGGGTGAGTTTTTCGCTGGCGGGCTTGCAGCCCGCCGGCCCGCTTTTCGAAGCAAGAGCCAGAGCCAGAGCCAGAGCTCAAGAGCAGCGCCTCCTGATGCGTGGGGAGGCGAAGGGCATGGCCGTGCAGGACACGCGGTAAATACGTCCATGTAGCTCGTAGGCGTCGTCCTTGGCGCCTACGGTCCTGCACGGCCATGCCCTCCGCCTCCAGACATATCCCGCGAGCGCGGTGCGTTTCAGCGCCGAACATCCGCTCCTGGTAGGTGCCAACCTTGGTTGGCACAGCTTTTGATTTGGCTTTTTGCTGTTTTCTTTTGAATTCCCGCTCTCGTTCCGCGCGCGCAGGAAACTGTCAGGAGTGGGACGGGTGGGCAAGGCAGGACCGTTGGCGCCATGGATGGCGCCATCGAGCCCCCAAGGACGGGTTTACGACGTGTCCTGACTGGCCCACCCGTCCCACTCACACCAGGATCAACAGAGGCGCCGCGAACAACCGCTTTTACTTCGCGTACTGCCCACCGCAGTTGGCATCCTTGCCCGGCCCCGTTTCGATCGTGGCCAGCAGCGCTGCCGGCGGGGCGATGCTTCCCAGCGCCAGGGCCACCGCGCCGCGCAGACCGAGCGCCTTGAAATCCGGGCGGAACGACGGGTCCTTGAACGTGCCGCCGATGCGCAGTGGCGAGCGCAGCACCAGAATGCTCTTGTCCTTCGGACGCGGCTTCAGCAGCAGGTCCATCCGCTCATCGCGCAGGCTCACCGTACCTTCGCCAATGATGATCGTGTCGGTGGTGTCCACCGCCAACGCACGGCTGGTCATCAGGCCATCGCGCACGCCGAAATCGGCGAAGGCGCAGCGCAGCGGAATCTGCCGGTCACCGGTGAACAGGAATTTCAGCGACTCGGTGATGTCCAGGCCGGCCAGCTCCATCACCAGGTTGCCGACATGGCCACGGCCCATCGCCACGCCGACGTCGCCGCTGCTGCCGCCGAGCATGGCGGCAATGGAATTGCCGCGGCCGGTCAGGTCGATCTGGCCGCTGATGCCACCCTTGGCCTGCTCGGCCAGCTTCGCATCCGGGAACAGCTGGCCCAGCTGCACGCCGCGCACGCTGGCTTTCAGCGCCGTGGCGATCTGCGGCTGGCGTGCATCCATGCGGATGGTACTGCGGATGTCACCGCCGGCCACGCCGAAGTTCAGCGGATCCAGCCGCAGCACGCCATCGTCCAGCAGGAGGTGCGCGTCCATGTCGTCCAGCGGCAGCGAGGGCGCATTGATGCGGTGGGCCTTCCAGCGCACGTCGGCATCCATCGCGCGCAGCTTGCCCAGGTTGTACGGCTTGTCCGGCAGCACGCGCGGGCTGGCGGCGGCCTGTGCGGCCTGCGCCTTCTGTTCGGCATTGGCGGTCTCGCCGCCGCCGGTCTTCGGCGGGGCGCCGACGAAGCCGGCCAGGTCGTCGAAATCGAGCCGGCGCGATTCCAGCGTGGCGGTCAGGCGCGGGCGGTCGCGGCCCACCTCGAACTGCAGGTTGCCGCCCAGGTCGCTGTCGCCGACCTTGCCGGTGAAGCCCTCGTAGCGCCACACGTTGTGGTCGCGCTTGAGCCGGCCATCGAGGGCGTACGGCGGCGAGGGCGGGATGGCGATGCCCAGCAGCGGGTAGAGGTCGGCCAGGTCCTGGCCACTGAGCGCGAACTGCAGGTCGAACACCTGCAGCGCGAACGGGTTGGTCAGCGTGCCGGTGGCCACGGCATGGGTACTGCCGGCACGGCCATCGAGGTGGATGCGGAAGGGATGCGCGCTGTCGGTCAGCTGCAGCGGCGATTCGGTACCACCGCTGAGAGTGAACGGATTGCCCTGCCAGCGGCCCTGGCCCTTCACCAGCAGCGGCGGGGCGGCGTCAACCCGCGTGTCTGCGGTGGTGGTCGCTTCGCCACTGCGCACGCCGACGCGGATGTCGGTGCGACCCAGGGCGTCCAGGTACTGCAGGCGCCCGTCGTCGATGCGCAGGCCCTTCAGCTGCAGCGAGCTCTTGCCATCGCTGGCCGGCAGGAAATCCCAGTTGCCGGCCTCACCCTTGCGCGGGGCGGCTTCCAGCAGCACGTCGGGGCGGGTAAGGCGTACTTCCGGCAGCTGGATGCTGCCACGGAGCAACGGCCAGACGCGGACGTCGATCTCCACGCGGTCGGCATTGGCCATCGTGGCCTGCTTCGACCACGCGGCATTGGCGAAGGTGATCGCATCGGCGCGGATGGTGCTGGTACGGCCGAGGTCGACATCCAGGTGGCCGATGTGCAGGGCGCGGCCGGTGCGGGCCTGTACCGCGCGTTCCACCGGCCCCTTGAACCAGTTCCAGTCCCACAGCGCGATGAGGATGAGCAATGCGGCCAGCAGGAACACCAGCACCGCCAGCCAGCGCTGGCCACGTCGGCCGGGGCGGCGGAGGCGCCAGCGCGAAGCGCGCGGTGCAGCAGGGGCAGGGGCAGCATTCACGCTGCCATGGTTGCCCCATCCGGGTGGACGGGGCGCGAAGTGCTCATGTGCATGGTGTGCACACGGGCGCCTGCCGTCATTGTTACAGGACCTGCATGGTCACCGCGACGAAGTGGCAGACGCTGCCGCCGATCACGAACAGGTGCCAGATCGCGTGCGAATAGGGGATCGATTCGCGATGGTAGAAATAGGTGCCGAGCGTATAGGACAGGCCGCCGGCGAACAGCCAGGCCAGGGTCCCGCCGTCGATGGAGGCCCACATCGGCTTGATCGCCACGATCACCAGCCAGCCCATTGCGATGTAGATGCCGGTGGAAAGCGCCTTGAAGCGACCGGTATAGAACAGCTTGAACACCACCCCGCCCAGGGCCAGCGCCCAGATGGCGGTAAACAGGCCCCAGCCCCAAGGCCCGCGCAGGCCGATCAGGGTGAACGGGGTGTAAGTGCCGGCAATCAGCACGTAGATCGCGCAGTGGTCGAAAACCTTCAGACGACCCTTGGCCGTGGGGTGCTGGATGGCGTGGTACAGGGTGGAGGCGGTGTACAGCAGCAGCAGGGCGATACCGAACACGATGGCGCTGGCGAGCTGCCAGCCGTCGCCGTAGATGGCGGCCAGGGTGATCAGGACCGCGCTGGCGGCCAGCGCGAACACGGCGCCGAGCCCGTGGGTCAGGGCGCTGGCGATTTCTTCACGGATGGAGGCAGCAGGCGTGGAGGACATGGTGATGACGTGGTTCGCGGGGAGGGGGACCCGCAGCCCCCCTATCATCGCCGCGATGGCGGGCGCTTGCACCCCCGTCACCGTATGGGGGATGAATCCGCGCCTATCCACGCATGGCGTGGATCTACCGAGGCGCGGATCTGCCCCCCCTTGCATCAACCCGCCGGGACGGTGTGCGCCGCTTCGCGGGTGGCCGAGAAGCGCACGTCCGGCGAGCGTTCCTGGGCCAGCTGCAGGTTCACCCGGGTCGGGGCCAGGTAGACCAGGTGGCCGGCGGCGTCCAGGGCCAGGTTCAGTGCGTTCTTCTCGCGGAACTCTTCCAGCTTCTTCTCGTTGCTGCAGTGGACCCAGCGCGCGGTGGTGACGCTGACCGGCTCGAAGGTCGCTTCCACGCCGTACTCGTCCTTCAGGCGGTAGGCGGCCACGTCGAACTGCAGCACACCCACCGCACCCAGGATCAGGTCGTTGCTGGTGAGCGGGCGGAAGAACTGGGTCGCACCTTCCTCGGACAGCTGGGCCAGGCCCTTCTGCAGCTGCTTGAGCTTGAGCGGATCGCGCAGGCGCGCGCGGCGGAACAGTTCCGGGGCGAAGTTGGGGATGCCGGTGAAGGTGACCGCTTCGCCTTCGGTGAAGGTATCGCCGATGGAGATGGTGCCGTGGTTGTGGATGCCGATGACATCGCCCGGCCACGCTTCGGCGGCGATCTCGCGGTCGCTGGCCATGAAGGTCAGTGCGTTGGCCAGCTTCATGTCCTTGCCGGTACGCACGTGGAAGGTCTTCATGCCGGCGCTGAAGCGGCCCGAGCAGATGCGCATGAACGCCACGCGGTCGCGGTGCTGCGGATCCATGTTGGCCTGGATCTTGAACACGAAGCCGCTCAGCTTGCTCTCTTCCGGCGCGATCACGCGCCCGGTGGTGGTGCGCGCCTGCGGCGGCGGGGCGTGCTCGACGAAGAAGTCCAGCAGCGGCTGCACGCCGAAGTTGTTCACGCCCGAGCCGAAGAACACCGGGGTCTGCTTGCCGGCGCGGTAGGCGTCGAGGTCGAACGGGTGGCTGGCGCCCTGCACCAGTTCCAGTTCGTCGCGCAGCTCGGCCAGCATCTGTGCGCCGATCTTCTCGGCCAGGCCGGGGGCATCGATGGACGGGAAGATGGTCGAATCCTGGCGGGTGAAGTTGCGGCCCGGTTCGTACAGGTGCACTTCGCCGGTCAGCAGGTGGACCACGCCCTTCAGGCGCTGGCCCATGCCGATCGGCCAGGTGACCGGGGCGCACTGGATGCCCAGCACGGTCTCCACTTCATCCAGCAGCTCGATCGGGTCCTTGCCCTCGCGGTCGAGCTTGTTGATGAAGGTCATGATCGGGGTGTCGCGCAGGCGGCAGACTTCCATCAGCTTGATGGTGCGCTCTTCCACGCCCTTGGCCACGTCGATCACCATCAGCGCCGAGTCCACCGCGGTCAGCACGCGGTAGGTGTCCTCGCCGAAGTCGGCGTGGCCGGGGGTGTCGAGCAGGTTGACGATCTTGCCTTCGTACGGGAACTGCATCACCGAAGAGGTGACGGAGATGCCGCGCTCCTTTTCCAGCGCCATCCAGTCGGACGTCGCGTGGCGGGCGGCCTTGCGGCCCTTCACCGAACCGGCCATCTGGATCGCACCGCCGAACAGCAGCAGCTTTTCGGTCAGCGTGGTCTTGCCGGCGTCAGGGTGGGAAATGATGGCGAAGGTGCGGCGACGCGACGCTTCGTTGGCGACTTCGGACATGGCAGTGGCGCCCGCCCGGGGCGCTTTTCAAGGAGATAAGCGCCCGATTATACCGGCCGGGGCCGGTCAGCGCCCGATGCCACCGTCGGCGTCGCCCTGGCGGGCAAACTGCAGCTGGCCCTGCGAGGTGAAAATGCGCACCGGCACCGAGCGCAGGCCCATGCCGCGGTTGACCTGCACAACGAAGTGCAGGTGCGGGGCGGTGCTGTAGCCACTGTTGCCGGACAGGCCGATCGGCTGCCCGGCCTGCACCGCCTGGCCCGGGCGCACGCGCATGCCGCCGGCCTGCAGGTGGCCGTACAGCGCCATGCTGCCGTCGCTGTGCAGGATGCGGATGAAGTTGGCGCGGCCGGCATCGCGTTCGCGGATCTGGCCATTGGCCTTGAAGCCATCCTGCACCTGCATCACGGTGCCCTCGCGCGCGGCCATCACCAGGGTGGCCTCGGGCAGGGCGAAATCCACCGCGTCGCGGTTTTCGTCGTCCTGATGGCTGAAGCGGCCGTTCGGGGCCTGGTCCACGCGCAGCTGCGGTGTTTCGAACGGCAGCCGGTAGGCGACGTCCTCGGCCTGCGCGGCGGGATTGCCAGGCACCGACTGCAGGCGCACGTCCAGGCTGCGGCCATCAGCGGGCGCGGGCAGGTGGCCGACCACCAGGCTGCCACCGCCCTGCACAAGCGAACGCACAGGCAGGCCTTCGATGGCGCCACCGGGCGCCGGCCGCAGTTCGATCTGCACCGGGCCGGCCAAGGGATTGTCGATGCGTGCCTGCCATTGCCCACCCATCGCCTGGAGTCGCAGCTGGGTGGTCGGCGCGGCCTGCGGGGCGTCGTCGCCGGCCGCAGCGGTGCCGGACTTCGGCACCAGTCCCCAGCCCTGGCGCCAGTCGCTGGCGTGGACGGTTGCGCTGGCCAGCAGGGGCAGCAGCAGGCAGGACAGGGGCAGGCGGGGCATCGACGGATCCAGCGGAAAGGGCGCTGGGGACTGTAGCGGATCCTGAACACGGGGACCGGGCGCAGTTCCCGGAATGGCGGTTCATTTATTCCATCGCTTTATCCGCATGAAGGGATTGACAGTGATGGAAAGGGCTGGCATCGTGGCTCCACCATCGAGACCGGCAGAGGGACAGGCCCTTTGAAGCCGGGGCAGCCCGCAGACGCGAAAGCGTCCGCGTAGGTGCCAAATCCTGCGGGGACCGTGGCGTCCACCGAAAGATGGTTCGAACCATGCACCGCACGTGCATCTCGAACGCGAGCCCCGCGAAGGCTCGATGGCCGATTCCCCACACGGATCCCGCCATGAGCTTCGCCCCCAGCACCGCCGCCCGTCCCGAATCCTTTGTCCACGTCAGCGTGCCGGTCGATGACCGCGTGCATGCCGAGCGCGGCGAGTTCGCCGCCGTGCTGTCGATGCGCCACGCCGGGGCCAGCCCGGTGCGCCTGCGCTATGAGTGGGTGGGGCCGGCCAATGCGCCGGTAGTGGTGCTGGCCGGTGGCATCTCCGCCCATCGCCACGTCGCCTCCAATGCACAGTTCAGCGAAAAGGGCTGGGCCGAAGGCCTGGTCGGCAGCGGTCGCGCGCTGGATCCGCAGCAGCTGCGCGTGCTGGCCTTCGATTTCATCGGTGCCGATGGCGCACTGGACGTGCCGATCGATACCGCCGACCAGGCCGATGCGCTGGCGCTGCTGCTGGACCATCTCGGCATCCGCGTGCTGAAGGCCTTCGTCGGCTATTCCTATGGCGCGCTGGTCGGCCAGCAGTTCGCGATCCGCCATCGCAGCCGCGTGCGCCAGCTGGTGCTGGCCAGCGGCGCGCACCGCCCGCATCCGTATGCCGCCGCCTGGCGCGCGCTGCAGCGCCGTGCCGTTGCGCTGGGCCAGCTGCAGTGCGGCGAAGACCACGGCCTGGCCCTGGCCCGTCAGTTCGCCATGCTCAGCTACCGCACCCCGGAAGAATTCGGCGAGCGCTTCGACGCGGCGCCGGAAGTGGTCAACGGCCGCGTGCGCGTGGCCGCCGAAGACTACCTCGACGCCGCCGGTGCGCAGTACGTGGCGCGGACGCCGGTGACCGCCTACCTGCGCTTGTCCGAATCGATCGACCTGCACCGCGTCGACCCTGCCGCGATCCTGCCGCCCACCGTGGTGGTGGCTGTGGAAGGCGACCGCCTGGTGCCGCTGGCCGACCTGGTCGGCCTGGTCGAAGGGCTGGGCCCGCGCGGCAGCCTGCGCGTGCTGCGCTCGCCCTACGGCCACGACGCCTTCCTCAAGGAAACCGATCGCATCGACGCGATCCTTGCTACCGCCTTCCGCACTTCTGGAGAGTCCGCATGAGCCTGTACGCCAACGAGCCGTCCTGTAGCCGCACCACTGCCGCTGTCCGCGCCGGCATCGACCGCGACACCGCCCACGGTGCGGTCACCCCGCCGATCGTGCTGTCGTCCAACTTCAGTTTCGATGGCTTCGGCAACAAGCGGCAGTACGACTACACGCGCAGCGGCAACCCGACCCGCGACCTGCTGGGCGAAGCACTGGCCGAACTGGAAGGCGGCGCTGGCGGCGTCATCACCGCCACCGGCATGGGCGCGATCAACCTGGTGCTGAATGCACTGCTGGAGCCGGGCGATACTCTGGTGGTGCCGCATGATGCGTACGGCGGCAGCTGGCGCCTGTTCAATGCACTGGCCAAGAAGGGCCACTTCACCCTGGTCACCGCCGACCTCACCGACCCGCGTGCGCTGGCCCAGGCGCTGGCCAGCCAGCCGAAGCTGGTGCTGGTGGAAACGCCGTCCAACCCGCTGCTGCGCATCACCGACCTGCGCTTCGTCATCGATGCCGCGCACAAGGCCGGTGCGCGGGTGGTGGTGGACAACACCTTCCTGTCGCCGGCCCTGCAGCAGCCGCTGTCGTTTGGTGCCGACGTGGTGCTGCATTCGACCACCAAGTACATCAACGGCCACAGTGACGTGGTCGGCGGCGCGGTGATCGCGCGCGACCCGGCGGTGCACGAGCAGCTGGTGTGGTGGGGCAACGCGCTGGGCCTGACCGGTTCGCCGTTCGATGCCTTCCTGACCCTGCGTGGCCTGCGAACTCTGGATGCACGCCTGCGCGCGCACCAGGAGAACACCGCGTCGATCGTGGCCCTGCTGGATGCGCATCCGGCCGTGGCACGCGTCTACTACCCCGGCCTGGCCGACCATCCCGGCCACGCCATCGCCGCGCGCCAGCAGAGCGGTTTCGGCGCCATGCTGTCCTTCGAACTGGCAGCCTGCGAAGGCGAGGATCCGCACGCCGCGGTGCGCGCCTTCGTCGATGGCCTGCGCTACTTCACCCTGGCCGAATCGCTGGGCGGTGTCGAAAGCCTGGTCGCGCACCCGGCCACCATGACCCATGCGGCGATGACCGCCGAAGCACGTGCTGCTGCTGGCATCAGCGAAGGCCTGCTGCGCCTGTCGGTGGGCATCGAAGCCGAGCGTGACCTGCTGGCCGATCTCGACGCCGCGCTGCAGCGCGCCGAAGCGGTGATCGGCGCTTCGGTGCGCCGCAAACAGGTGGTGGATGCATGAGCGCGCTGCCTGCTGACATCCCCGCGCTTGGCGGTGGCCGCCTCGCCCTGCTCGGCACCGGCACGGTAGGCACGGCCTTCGTGCAGCGCTACCAGGCGCTGCAGGCGCGCGGGCTGGACCTGCCCAGCGTGCAGTGGCTGGCCAATTCGCGCACGGCGCTGGCCATCGACCGCGACCTGGCGCTGCCGCTGGAACTGGCGCGACGCGCCCCGCGGGATGGGCAGAGCTCGCCACCGTGGGCCAGCACCGAAGGGCTGGAGCGCGGCGACGTGGTGGTCGATGCCACCGCCAGCGAGGACGTGGCCGCACGTCATGTGCAGTGGCTGGCCCGCGGCGTGCACGTGGTGACGGCCAACAAGCTGGGCCGCGGTGCGCAGCTGGCGCGCGCGCAGGCCATCGCCGAAAGCTGTGCCGACAGCGGTGCGCGCTACGGTGACAGCGCTACCGTGGGTGCCGGCCTGCCGCTGCTGAGCAGCCTGCGCGCGCTGGTGGCTGGCGGCGACCACATCCATGCCATCGAAGGCGTGCTGTCCGGATCGCTGGCCTGGCTGTTCCATCGCTACGACGGCCGCTCGCCGTTTTCGCTGGCAGTGCGTGAAGCGCTGGACGCCGGCTATACCGAACCCGATCCGCGCGTGGACCTGTCCGGCGAGGATGTGCGGCGCAAGCTGCTGATCCTGGCCCGCAGCAGCGGGCTGGCGCTGGATGCGGCACAGGTGCAGGTCGAGTCGCTGGTGCCGGCGGCGCTGGCGGACGTGCCATTGGATGAGGCGTTGGCTGCGCTGGAACAACTGGACGCGCCGCTGCAGGCGCGCTGGCAGCAGGCGCACGCGCAGGGCCGGGTGCTGCGCTTTGTCGGTCGTGTCGATGTCGTTGGCGCACAGGTGGGATTGCGTGAACTGCCCGCCGATCATCCGCTGGCACAGGGGGCGGGTACGGATAACCGCGTGGCCATCCACAGCGATCGCTACCGCCAGCAACCGCTGCTGATCCAGGGCCCGGGTGCGGGCGCGGAAGTTACGGCCGCAGCGCTGCTGGATGACGTGCTGCGGATTGCGGGTTGACGGCCTGCCGCTGCGCTCGCCGGGCATGGCCCGGCGCTGCCGTCCATGCCCGCCGGACCGTGCCCGGCGAATCATGTACTGCAGAGCCGGATTTCAACGGGTCTTCAACATCTTCAGCAACGCTGCGTTGAACTGCTTCGGGTCCTGCACCTGCGGCGAGTGCCCCAGCTCGGCGAACTCGACCAGGGTTGCGCCTGGAATCACCTCCGCAGCCGCCTTGCCCAGCGCGGGGTAGTTGCCCAGCGTGGCCCTCAGTTCCGGTGAGGCGCGGTCGCGGCCGATCGCAGTGCGGTCCTTCTGGCCGATGAACAACGCGGTCGGTACCTGCAGGTGCTTCAGTTCGTAGACCACCGGCTGGTTGAACACCATGTCCGAGGTCAGCGCCTGGCTCCAGGCCACCGCCTGCTTGCCCGCGCCTTCGTACATGCCCGACTGCATGCGCGCCCAGTGCTCGTAAGCGGGCTTCCACTGGCCGTCGTAGTACACATCCAGCTGGTAACGGCGGATGCTGTCATAGCTGGTCTTCAGTTCGCCGGCATACCACTGGTCGACGCTGCGCCACGGCACGCCCAGCGCCTTCCAGTCTTCCAGGCCGATCGGATTGACCAGCGACAGGCTGCGCAGATCCTGCGGGTACATCAGCGCGTAGCGGATGGCGAGCATGCCGCCCATCGAATGGCCGACCACGTGCACCGGCTGGTCGCCGAGCTGCAGCTGCTCCAGCAGTGCGTGGGTATTGGCGGCCAGCTGGCCGAACGAATACTGGTAGCGCTCGGGCTTGCTGGCCTTGCAGAAGCCCACCTGGTCCGGTGCGATCACCCGGTAACCGGCAGCCACCAGCGGCGCGATGGTCTGCTGCCAGGTGGCCGCGCAGAAGTTCTTGCCGTGCAGCAGCACGACCACGCCGATCGCCTTCTTCTTCGGCGCGACGTCCAGGTAGGTCATTTCCAGCGGCTGGCCCTGCGACTGCAGGGCGAAGGTCCTCACCGGATAGCCGTAGTCGAAGCCTTCCAGGCGCGCGCCGTAGGTCGGTGGCGGCGCGGCGAGGGCAGACAACGGCAGGCAGGCAAGCAGGGCGGCGGCGATCACGCGCATGGGACAGTCCGGGGCAGGGGAGCCCCGAGCCTAACCGCAACACGATGACGGTGTCGTTCCGCCAGGTAGAGTCGACCGTTGGTCGACTGCCTTTGAACAACGCGCGGAATGCCCGCGCTGCGCGCGATGGTCGACCAACGGTCGACTCTAACCCCGCGTGTTCAGCACTCGATGACGTTCACCGCCAGGCCGCCACGGCTGGTTTCCTTGTATTTGTCCTGCATGTCGCGGCCGGTATCGCGCATGGTCTTGATGACCTTGTCGAGCGAGACCTTGTGCTTGCCGTCGCCACGCATGGCCATGCGCGAGGCGTTGATCGCCTTCACCGCGCCCATCGCATTGCGCTCGATGCACGGAATCTGCACCAGCCCGCCGATCGGGTCGCAGGTCAGGCCAAGGTTGTGTTCCATGCCGATTTCCGCGGCGTTCTCGATCTGGCTGGGGTTGCCACCCAGCGCGGCCACCAGGCCACCGGCGGCCATCGAGCAGGCCACGCCCACTTCACCCTGGCAGCCCACTTCGGCACCGGAGATCGAGGCGTTTTCCTTGTACAGGATGCCGATCGCCGCCGAGGTCAGCAGGAAGTCGAACACGCGCTGCTCGTTCGCGCCCGGGCAGAAGCGGTCGAAGTAGTGCAGCACCGCCGGCAGCACGCCGGCCGCGCCGTTGGTCGGTGCGGTGACCACGCGGCCACCGGCAGCGTTCTCTTCGTTCACCGCCAGTGCGTACAGGTTGACCCAGTCCAGCGTGGTCAGCGGGTCGCGCATCGCCGCTTCGGGCTTGGACGACAGCTCGCGGTACAGCGCCGGTGCGCGGCGGCCGACCTTCAGGCCGCCCGGCAGCACGCCTTCCTCGCGGATGCCGCGCGCCACGCACGACTGCATCGCGCTCCAGATCTCGCGCAGCTGGGCGCGGATCTCGTCCTCGCTGCGCCAGCACTTTTCGTTCTCGAACATCAGCTGGGCGATGCTCAGGCCGCTGCGCGCGGTCTGCGCCAGCAGCTCATCGCCGCTCTTGAACGGGTAGGGCAGCGGGGTTTCATCGGGCACGATGCGGTCATCGGCCGCGTCGTCCTGGTTGACCACGAAGCCGCCGCCCACCGAGTAGTAATCGCGGGTGGCGATCACTTCGTCCTCGGCGTTGTACGCGGTGAAGCGCATGCCGTTGGTGTGGTACGGCAGCTTCTGGCGCTTGTTCATGCCGAGGTCGCGCTTCTCGTCGAAGGCGATCTCGTGCTGGCCCATCAGCTGGATGCGCTTGCTGCTGCGGATGCGCTCCAGGGTGGCCGGGATGATGTCCGGGTCGATCAGGTTCGGGCGCTGGCCTTCCAGGCCGAGCAGGATCGCCTTGTCGGTACCGTGGCCGCGGCCGGTCAGCGCCAGCGAACCGTAGACGTCGGCGCGGATGCGCGCCACTTCGTGCAACCGGCCCGGGTCGAGCAGCCAACGATGGATGAAGCGCTCGGCGGCCTTCATCGGCCCGACGGTGTGCGAGGAACTCGGACCAATGCCGATCTTGAAAACGTCGAACGTGCTGACAGCCATGGTTGCCGTACTGCGGGTACCGGAAGAGACCGCTATTCTAGCGGTTCATTGCCGCAACCCATGGCTGCGGCGCAGCATTTCCAGCAAGGGGCCCGAACCGGTGTTGACCCTGTTCCAGCGTGACGACTGCCACCTGTGCGACATGGCCCTGGCCGAGCTGGCCAAGGCGCGGGCGCCGGAGTTCGATTCGGTGTTCCTGGACGACCAGCCCGGGCTGGAAGCGCGCTATGGCGCGCGGGTGCCGGTACTGCGTGACGAGGCCGGTGGGCGCGAGCTGGACTGGCCATTCGATGCGGCCGGTGTGCAGGCCTGGCTGGCGGCCGGGTGAATCCGCCGGGCCTGGGCCCGGGCGTCCCCGGGTGGACCGGCTGGCGGATGGGCCGGCGCCGGCGCGGGGGGGAGCCGCCGTTTTTTGTGGGGGCGAGATCTGGC
>NZ_JBXFWG010000022.1:0-64518 GCF_056854535.1 Stenotrophomonas sp. STEN054
GGGGTGGGGGGGGTCGGGGGGGGCGGTGGGTGCCGTTTCCCGTCCCGGCTTTCGTGGTCCTGCCGTTCGGCCGCCCCCCCCCCGCGGCTCTACCCGATCAGCGCGCCAGCCAAGCGCCGACGACCACGGCCACGGCCAGCCAGATCCATTCAACCGCTCCGTTGGCCAGGCTGGTCAGGGTCCAGGCCAGGTGCGGGCCCATCCGCAGCGCGGCGTCCATCGGGTTCAGGCCGATCGAACCGCCCATCCAGGCGCTGGCGATGCACCAGTAGGCCACCACGCTCACCAGCACGGTGCCCAGCACCACCAGCGCGATGCGCAGGCGGCCCGGGCCCAGCGTGCCCAGGCGCAGCATGAACGTGAGTTCCAGGGCGGTCAGCACCGCCATCCAGCCGACCTGGCGACCGGTCATCAGGGCCAGCAGCACCCAGACCATCGGGGCGACAACCAGACCCAGCAGCAGCATGAAGGGCCAAAGCCAGGTGACGGTCCTGGCACGTGCGGCATTGGAGGACATCGAAGCTTCCTGAAGGACACCCACAGGATACTGTGGTTTGCCGCAGTGCACCGGCGGGGGCAGGGCGGCTGGGCTAGAATGCCGTCTTGCGTGGCTTCGGCCGCGGCCCCATATCGGTCCCCATGTATTCCCGTAGCAGCGAACCTGTCCACTTCGAACGCGATTGCGAGGCCGTGATGGTCCCGCAGGGCGACACCGTGACCCTGCCTGCCGGCAGCTATGGCTATATCACCCAGGCGTTGGGCGGCAGCTATTCGGTGTTCGTCGAAGGCAACCTGTTCCGCATCGCCGGCAAGGACGGCGACGCCATCGGCAAGGAGGCCCCGGCGCCGCTGGAACTGCCCGCCGATGCCACGGATGAACAGGTGGAACAGCTGGTGTGGCAGCAGCTTCGCACCTGCTTCGACCCGGAAATTCCGGTCAACATCGTCGAACTGGGCCTGGTGTATGAAGTCGAGATCAAGCATCTGGACGAGGGCCAGCGCGAGATCGACGTGAAGATGACTCTGACCGCACCCGGCTGCGGCATGGGCGACATCTTGGTCGATGACGTGCGCAGCAAGCTCGAGATGGTCCCGACCGTGGCCCAGGCCGATGTCGAACTGGTGTTCGACCCGCCGTGGAACCAGCACATGATGTCCGAGGCCGCCCGGCTTGAAACCGGCATGCTTTGACCCACGGCCCGCCGCACGGCGGGTCCGGCACTACCCGCAACCAGAACAGGAATCCTCCGGTGTCCCAGTCCATTCCCAGCTTCGCCGTCACCCGTTCGGACCACCCGCGCAGCGCTGAAGAGCGCGCCCAGATCCTGGAGAAGCCGGGCTTCGGCCTGCACTTCACCGATCACATGGTGGAAGTGCGCTGGGACAAGGACACCGGCTGGCACAATGCCAACGTGCGTGCCTATGGCCCGCTGCAGCTGGACCCGGCCGCGGCCGTCCTGCACTACGGCCAGGAAATCTTCGAAGGCATCAAGGCCTACCGCCACGCCGATGGTTCGATCTGGACCTTCCGCCCGGATGCAAACGGCCGCCGGCTGCAGCGTTCGGCGCAGCGCCTGGCGCTGCCGGAACTGCCGGTGGAGATCTTTGTCGAATCGCTGAAGCAGCTGATCGCGCTGGACAGCGACTGGGTGCCGTCGGCCGATGAGTCCAGCCTGTACTTCCGTCCGTTCATGATCGGTGACGAAGCCTTCCTCGGCGTGCGCGGCGCGCACAAGGCCGGCTACTACGTCATCGCCAGCCCGGCCGGCCCGTACTTCGCCAAGGGCGTTGCCCCGGTGTCGATCTGGCTGTCCACCGAATACGCGCGTGCCGCCAAGGGCGGCACCGGAGCGGCCAAGTGCGGTGGCAACTACGCCGCCTCGCTGCTGCCGCAGCAGAAGGCGCAGGCACAGGGCTGCTCGCAGGTGCTGTTCCTGGATCCGGTCGAAGGCAAGTATCTGGAAGAACTGGGCGGCATGAACGTCTTCCTGGTCTACAAGGACGGCACCCTGGTCACCCCGGAACTGTCCGGCAGCATCCTCGAGGGCATCACCCGCGAAAGCATCCTGCAGCTGGCCCGCGACCGCGGCATGAAGGTCGAAGAGCGCAAGGTCACCATCGACGAGTGGAAGGACGGCGTGGCCTCCGGCGACATCGCCGAAGTGTTCGCCTGCGGTACCGCCGCGGTGGTCACTCCGATCGGCCAGCTCAAGGGCGAAGGCTTCTCGGTGGGCGACATCAACGCCCCGGCCGGCGAAGTCACCATGTCGCTGCGCAAGGAGCTGACCGACATCCAGTACGGCCGCCAGCCGGACCGCCACAACTGGCTGGTCAAGCTGGGCTGATCGCCCGTACCAGGTCTGTCCCGTACCAGGTCTGTAGAGTCCAGCCCACGCTTGGCTGCGCTCCCTGTAGAGTCGCGCCATGCTCGACTGCCGTACCCGGAAAGCCCGTCCCCGTGACGGGCTTTCTGCGTTTCAGCAACCATCTCCGGCAGGCAGCCTGCCGATGTCGGCAAAGACATGAGTGGACACTCAAAGTCCCGTTCATGTCTGTCGAGGTCACGTGAAAGTTCCTTCACCTTCACAAACCCTACACCCAAAACGTCTCATATCAGACATTTCACGTTGCTGAAAAGACGCTGAAAATCTTGTGGAGTCCGTTTCAGGCCATTAGCGTCAACAGTGCGGCGGGTCGCAGGGGAATCCGCTGACTGACCGGACTTCGAGTCACGCGTGCACACCTCCATCGCGCGCTCGGGCCGGTGCTTCTGCCCATTCCGGCATTCACACCACTAGAAAGGGAAATTCCGATGTCCCAGGTTTCGCAACCGCGCCTGCGCAAGTCGTGGGTGGTTCTCAGTGCTTCCGTCATCACCTCCCTGCTGCTGGCCGCCCCGGCCTTCGCTGGCGATGTCCAGCTCAGCGGGTTGAAGTCCGCGCCGGAGCACCGGCAGTTCATCGTCAAGTTCAAGGACGGCAACCAGCTGGTGGCCAACACCACCGCACTGGCCTCGTCGCTGAAGGCCGCTGCCGCCGGCCTGCCCAGCGCCCAGGGTCGCGCCCTCGGCCTGCAGCAGGTCCGCCGCCTGGCTACCGGTCCGAGCGTGGTGCGCTCCGACCGCTCGCTGGACCAGGCCGAATCCGAGCTGCTGATGCGCAAGCTCGCCGCCGACCCGAACGTCGAATACGTGGAAGTCGACCAGATCATGCGTGCCAACCTGGTGCCCAACGATCCGCGCTTGAGCGAACAGTGGGGCTTCGGCACGTCCAATGCGTCGATCAACGTGCGCCCCGCGTGGGATCAATCCACCGGCACCGGCGTGGTCGTGGCGGTCATCGATACCGGCATCACCAGCCATCCGGATCTGAACGCCAACATCCTGCCCGGCTACGACTTCATCAGCGATGCCGCGATGGCGCGCGATGGCGGCGGCCGTGACAACAACCCCAATGATGAAGGCGACTGGTACGCCGCCAACGAGTGCGGCGCCGGCTACCCGGCCTCCAACTCCAGCTGGCACGGCACCCACGTGGCCGGCACCATCGCCGCGGTGACCAACAACAGCACCGGCGTCGCCGGTACCGCCTACAACGCCAAGGTCGTGCCGGTGCGCGTGCTGGGCAAGTGCGGCGGCTACACCTCCGACATCGTCGACGCCATCACCTGGGCCTCCGGTGGCACCGTCAGCGGCGTGCCGGCCAACGCCAATCCGGCAGAAGTGATCAACATGTCGCTGGGTGGCAGCGGCACCTGTTCGACCACCTACCAGAACGCCATCAACGGCGCGGTCGGCCGTGGCACCACCGTGGTGGTGGCTGCCGGCAACGAGTCGGCCAATGTCTCCACCTCGGTGCCGGCCAACTGCGCCAACGTCGTGGCGGTCGCCGCAGTGACCTCGGCCGGCGCCAAGGCCAGCTTCTCCAACTACGGCAACGGCATCGACATCTCGGCACCGGGCGCGAACATCCTCTCCACCCTAAACACCGGCACCACGGTGCCGGCCAGCGCGACCTATGCGTCCTACAACGGCACCTCGATGGCGGCGCCGCACGTGGCCGGCGTCGTGGCGCTGATGCAGTCGGTGGCGCCCTCGCCGCTGAGCCCGGCGCAGGTGGAAAGCATCATCAAGAGCACCGCGCGTGCACTGCCGGGCGCCTGCTCGGGCGGCTGCGGCGCGGGCATCGTTGATGCCAATGCAGCGGTGACCGCCGCCAAGAATGGTACCGGCGGCGGCACCAACCCGGACCCGGGTGGCACCGTGCTGCAGAACAACGTCCCGGTGACCGGCCTGGGCGCGGCCAGCGGTGCCTCGCTCAGCTACACGGTGCAGGTGCCGGCCGGCCGCTCGCAGCTGCGCGTGGCGATCAGTGGCGGCAGCGGTGATGCCGACCTGTACGTGCGCCAGGGCAGTGCCCCGACCGACACGACCTACACCTGCCGCCCGTACCTGAGCGGCAACAACGAAACCTGCACCATCAACAACCCCGCCGCCGGCACCTGGCACGTCAGGGTGAAGGGGTACAGCACCTTCTCGGGCGTCACCCTCAACGCCCAGTACTGAGCCCAAGTCCCTCTCCAAGGGCACGCCCCGGCTCCGGCCGGGGTGTCTTTTCTGGAGGCCGAGCCTACGCTCGGCTGGTTTCCGTAGAGCCGAGCCCATGCTCGGCTGTCAGAAAGCTGCCGAGCATGGGCTCGGCACTACGGGTTCGTCAGACCGACTCGAAGCGGTTCGCCGCCACGTTCTTGCGCACGTGCTGCGGGTCGAAGATGCGGCCGTTCATCGCGATGTACACGCCGGTCGGCAGCGACTGCACCGCACCGATCGCACAGCCGATGTTGAACTCCGCATCCGAACCACGGAAGCGTGCCGGGCTCAGCGCACCGGTCATCACGATGGTCTTGTCCGGAATCGTCGCCAGCACCTGGCCGGTCTGCACCATCGAATCGGTGCCGTGGGTGACCAGCACGTGGCGGGTCGCCTGCGCGGCGATGGTGGCGCGGATCAGCTCGCGGTCGTCATCGTTGATGTGCAGCGAATCCTTGCGCAGGATCGGAATGACGTTGAAGCGGAAGGTCACCCCCAGCTCCCGCAGGATCATGCCGATCTGCGGATCACCGATCTGGTAGTCCGACTTGTCGTCGAAATAGATCTTGTCGATCGTGCCACCGGTGGTGACGACCAGGAGCTCTTCCATCATGTGCATGCGCGAAACCAGGACAGGTACAGCGGCGCGGGGCCGGGAACACAGATGATAAGGCCCGGCGGCCGCAGCGTCAGCGTCGCTTGCTGAAGCGGGCGCGCAGCCCCGGCAGGCTGGCGGTGAAGATCACCAGCAGGGCCAGGGCGATCTCGATCAGCGCCAGCCAGCGGGTCTGCGGGTGGCTCCAGGCGCTCATCACCCCGTGGCTGAACCAGCCCAGGGCCAGTACCGAGGCCCAGAACCCGGCCTTGCGCCAGCCCAGGCGCAGAGCGATGGCCAGCGCCAGCGGCGGCGCGGTGAACACCAGCTGGGTGGCCAACCAGTGCCTGTCATTGATGAACCAGCCTACGTAAAGCGCCGCCAGGCCCAGCAGGGCCAGCAGCACGGCCGTGCGCGGCGCTGTGTTCATCGGGCCAGCCGCTGTGCGATGTCGGCCACCCGGCGGCCCAGCGCACGGGCCAGCACGGCCTCATCGTCGGTCGGCTGCGGGTCGTCGGCGGCACCGGCCACGTGGCTGGCGCCATACGGCGTACCGCCACCGGTGGTGTGGCTCAGCGCCGGCTCGGTGAAGGGAATGCCGACGATCAGGCAGCCGTGGTGCAGCAGCGGCACCTGCATCGACAGCAGGGTCGATTCCTGTCCGCCGTGCATCGAGGCGGTGGAAGTGAACACGCCGGCCGGCTTGCCGGCGAGGGTGCCATTGACCCACTCGGCGCCCAGGCCATCGAGGAAATGCTTGACCGGCGCGGCCATGTTGCCGAAGCGGGTAGGGCTGCCCAGCAGCACGCCCTGGCACTCGGCCAGGTCCTGCACGTTCACGTAGGGCGCGCCGTCATCGGGTACCGGCGGCTGCGCGGTCTGGGTCACCGCGGCCACCGGCGGCACCGTGCGCAGGCGCGCGGTCATGCCCTGCACCTCGCCGATGCCCCGCGCGATCTGGCGCGCCAGCCGTGCCACCGAACCGCCCCGGCTGTAGTACAGCACCAGAATCTCGCCCATCGCGTGCAGGTCTCCTCATCGTGTGGATGCCAGTATGGCTATCCTGCATCGATTCCGCATCGGGTACCCTTGCGCCGATGGAACCTCTGGATACGCTCAACCTGTGGATGGAACGCGCGCGGGATCGCGCCCGGGCCGCCAGCTTCGGCCGCTTCCTCTGGCGCCGCTTCCTCGACGACCGCCTGTTCCAGGCAGCGGCGGCGCTGGCCTACACCACTGTGTTCGCGCTGGTGCCGCTGGCGATCGTGGTATTTGGCGTGCTGTCGGCGTTCCCGGTGTTCGACCGCTGGAGCGACCAGCTCAGCGATTACGTGTTCTCCAACTTCGTGCCCAGCGCCGCGCGCGCGGCCGAAGGCTACCTGCGGCAGTTCTCGGCCAGTGCCGGCCAGCTCACCGCCGCCGGCTTCATCGCCCTGGTGGTGTCGCTGCTGATCACCCTCAACAGTGTCGAGGAAACCTTCAACCAGATCTGGCGCGTGGGCAGCACGCGGCCCAAGCTGACCCGCTTCCTGGTCTACTGGACGGTGCTGACCCTCGGCGCGATGCTCGCGGCCGCTTCGCTGGCGGTGTCGGCGCGGGTGCTGGCACTGCCGCTGTTCGGCACCCAGGAAGGGCGCTGGCTGGCCGACCTGTCGCTGCGGCTGGCGCCGGTGCTGATTGAATTTGTCTGCATCATGCTGGTCTACCGGGTAGTGCCACATCACACGGTGAAGTGGCGGCATGCGATTCCCGGCGCGGTGCTGGCGGCAGTGCTGCTGGAACTGATCAAGTGGGGCATCGGTGCCTACCTGGGCAGCTTCCAGTCCTACCAGAAGCTCTATGGCACGGTCGCCTTCGTGCCGATCCTGCTGCTGTGGATCTACCTGTGCTGGGTGGCGGTGCTGCTGGGTGCGTCGCTGGCCTCGTCGATGGCCGCCTTCCGCTACCAGCCAGTGGAACTGCGCCTGCCGCAGGGTTTCGAGTTCTACGGCCTGCTACGCCTGCTCGGACGCTTCCAGCAGGCGCGCGCGCTCGGCAAAAGCCTTGACGACGATGAGATCCTGCGACTGGAACCGCTGCTGACCGATGCGCTGCTGCATGATCTGGTCTGCGAACTGCAGGCCCATGGCCTGCTGCGCCGCGACGAGAATGGCGACTGGCTTCTCGCGCGGGATCTGGACCAGGTCAGTCTGTCTGACCTTTACGAATGGACGCAGCTGCGCATCCCGGTAGCCGAGCAGTTCCTGCCGTACCGCGATGACAGCTTGGGCAAGGCCGCGCTTGCCGCCCTGGACGAACTTCGCCTGCCGCTGCGCGAGCGCCTCAAGCGCCGCGTCAGCGACATCTATCCTGATTACGGAGATACCCCATGATCCGCACGCCCCTGTTGAAGGCCCTGCCGCTGGCTCTGTTGGTGGCTCTGGCCGCCTGCAAGCCCGCACAGGAACCGACCCCGGCCAGCAGTGCACCGCCGGCCCAGGCGCCGACGCCCGCGGCTCCGGCGGCGGTGGAGGGCGCGGATGAGAATCCGGCCGAGCGCACGACCGCCGAGTTCCCGACCCTGAAGATGAAGGCCATCGACGGCAGCGACTACGACCTGGCTGCGCACCGTGGCAAGTGGGTAGTGGTGAATTTCTGGGCGACCTGGTGTGCACCGTGCCGCAAGGAGATGCCGGAGCTGTCGGCGCTGCATGCGATGCGCAGCAACATCGAAGTGGTGGGCCTGGCCTACGAGGACATCGAGACGCCGGAGATGCAGGCGTTCCTGGCCAAGCATCCGGTGACCTACCCGATCGTGTTGGTCGATCCGTTCGACCCGCCGGCCGACTTCGCGATTCCGCGCGGGTTGCCGCTGACGCACCTGATCGATCCGAACGGCAAGGTCGCGCACACGTTCCTGGGGCCGGTCACCGCAACCGACGTCGAACAGCAGATCGCTGCTGCAAAGTAGGTTTTTTTGTTTGCAGGGCTTGCAGCCCTGCACCTGCTGCAATCAACGTCAAACGCCTGCATTCCATCCATGGGGGCTTGGTCGCGGCATCCATGCCGCTCACACCCCAGGCCGCGCGCCCCAGTAGAGCCACGCCATGCGTGGATGAATTCATTCGATATCCGACAGATGTGCCGACCAACGGTCGGCACCCACCAACAGCAGCCGTTGCCCACACCCACAGTGCCCCGCCATTCCACGGAATGCACGCCGTTGCTCTGGTTTTGGCCGTTGCTTGAAGGCTTCGGCAGGTGCAGGGCGCAGCCCTGCCGAACCACCCTCATTCCTTGACCGGGAAATCCTCGATCGGTCGCAGCACGTCGTAGTGCTCCACGTGCAGCTTGCCCTTCAACTTCGGCAGATCCAGCACCGGCTCATCCACCCGCGTATCCGGCAGCCGGTCCAGCAGGTTGCGCACCAGCGACAACCGCCCCAGCCGCTGGTCGTTGAAATCCACCAGCGTCCACGGCGCCGCGTCGCGATGCGTGGCCCGCAGCATCGCCTCGCGCGCCTCGGTGTAGGCGCTGTACTTGCTGCGTGATTTCAGATCCACCGGCGACAGCTTCCAGCCCTTCAGTGGATCGCTGTGGCGCTCCTCGAAGCGCTTCTCCTGCTGCGCCTGGTCCACGCACAGCCAGTACTTGAACAGCAGGATGCCGTCATCCACCAGCAGCTGCTCGAACACCGGTGCCTGGTGCAGGAACTGCTGGTACTCGGCCTCGCTGCAGTAGCCCATCACCCGTTCCACGCCGGCGCGGTTGTACCAGCTGCGGTCCATCAGCACGATCTCGCCCGCCGCCGGCAGGTGGCTGGCGTAGCGCTGGAAATACCACTGCGTCGATTCGCGGTCGGTCGGTTTCGGCAGCGCCACTACCCGGCATTGGCGCGGGTTGAGATGCTGGCTGATGGCCTGGATCGCGCCGCCCTTGCCGGCGGTATCGCGGCCCTCGAACAGCACCAGCAGGCGTTGCCCGCTGTGCTGCACCCAGCGCGCCATCGCGGTCAGTTCCAGCTGCAGCGGCTGCAGCAGTTCGTCGTACTCCTTGCGCTTGAGCTTGCCCATCGTTGCACCACGCTGGAAGGAAGCCCGAGCGTAGCGCAGGGGTTGCCGAGGCGGTGTCGACGCTACCCCGCCACGCCCACCCAGCCATGCTCGCGCGCCAAGGCCTGCAGCAGTGCCGACAGATCCGCGGCGAAACCGCCCATGTCGAACATGCCGCTGCGCTCGCGTGCCTGTGCCAGCTCGATGCGCAGCGCGGCCAGGGCCGACGGGTCGTTGCCCAAGGCGCTGGCGGTGGCGATGAAGGCGGCATCGTCGCCTACGTTCATGTGTGCCAGGCCGAGGTGATGGTTGAGGCTGCCGGCCACGCGCGCGGCGAAGGTGTCGCCGGGGCAGGTCAGGACCGGGCAGCCGGCCCACAGCGCATCGGAGGCGGTGGTGTGGGCGTTGTACGGGTGCGTGTCCAGGAACAGGTCGGCCAGCGCATAACGGGCCAGGTACTGCGGGTGCGGCAGCTTGGCCATGAACACCAGCCGTGCCGGATCCACGCCGGCCGCCTGTGCCGCCGCGCGCAGGCGTGCATCGGCCTTGCCCGGGCCGGCCAGCAGCCACAGCACGCTGCCCGGCACCGCCTGCAGCACCGCGAAGGCACGGGCCATGCTGCGCGGGTTGAGCTTGTAGCTGTTGTTGAAGCAGCAGAACACCACGCCCTGCGCAGGCAGGCCGCAGTCGGCGCGGGTCGGTGCAGGTTCCAGCACGCGGGTATTGTCGGACGGCTGGAAGGCGCGCGGCAGGCGCAGAACGCGTTCGCTGTAATGCGGTTCCAGTGCCGGCGGCAGGGCGAAGGCATCGCCAACCACCGCGTCCAGCCACGGCGCACCGGACGTGCCGGGGTAGGCCAGCCAGTTCAGCTGCAGCGGGGCAGGGCGCATGGCCAGCACCTCCGGCGCACCGCCACCGCCCCAGCCACGCAGGTCGAACAGCACGTCGATGCCCTGCGCGCGGATCCGTGCAGCGGTATCGGCATGGCGTTGGCCGGCCACGTCGTGCAGGCGTGCGGCGGTCTGCAGGCGCTCGCGGATGCGGCTGCCGTCATCGCGGTTCAGCGCGAACAGGTGCAGTTGCAGTGCCGGGTCGGCCTGCAGCTGCTCCAGCAGGGCCACGATCAGGAGCCCGGTGGGGTGCGCACCGAATCCATTGGAGAGGAAGCCAACGCGCAGCGGGCCGCGTGCACGCATCGGCACCACCGGCAGCGGGCGCACGGCCGCGGCCACCGCAGCGGCACGCATGCGGGCGCAGGCCAGTTGCTCGGCAGCGCTGGCGTCCTCACTGAGGAATGCGAACGGCTCGACCACGCCCTGGCCAGCGGCAACGGCGGCGCGCACCTGTGCGGCCAGCGCGTCCACGTCCTGCCAGTCACACAGGCGGCGCTGCCAGGCCAGGCGCTGCGCGGTGATGTAAGGTTCGCCGGGCAGCAGCGTATGCGCGCGGCGATAGGCCGCGGCGGCACCTTCGGCATCGTCGGCATCTTCCAGCGCGTGGCCCAGCCACAGGGCGATGCCCGGGTGTTCCGGTGCCAGCGCGGAAGCCTGGCCCAGCAGCTGTGCCGCATCGGCGTGGGCGCCGACCATCCACGCCACCCGGCCCAGCCGGGCCAGGGCTTCAGGATGGTTCGGCCGCAGCTGCAGGGCGCGGCGCGCGGCCTGTTCGCCGGCTGCGATATCACCGGCCTCCAGTTCCACATCGGCCAGCATCACCCAGGCGATGAAATCACCGGGCTGGCGTGCCAGCGCCTGCTGCAGTTGCTGCCGTTGCTGCCAGGCCGACATCGGCTCAGCCCGCCGACAGCTGGGCGAGCGCGTCGACCTGGTGCTCGTGGCTCAGGCGCTGCAGCAGGGCGTCCAGGTCGCCGGACAGAACGTTGGGCAGGTCGTACAGGGTCAGCCCTTCCACCCGGTGGTCGGTGATCCGGCCCTGCGGGAAGTTGTAGGTGCGGATGCGCTGGCTGCGGTCGCCGCTGCCCACCTGCAGCCGCCTAGACTCGGCCTGCGCCGCGTCCTGGCGCTGGCGCTCGGCATCCAGCAGCTGCGCCTTCAGCCGCTTCATCGCCTTGTCGCGGTTCGCGTGCTGGCTGCGCTCGGTCTGGCATTCCACCACCACGCCGGTCGGCACGTGGGTGATGCGGATGGCCGATTCGGTCTTGTTGACGTGCTGGCCACCGGCGCCGGACGAGCGGTAGGTATCCACCCTGAGGTCGGCCGGGTTGATGACGATGTCATCGACCTCGTCGGCCTCGGGAATGATCGCCACGGTCGCCGCCGAGGTGTGGATGCGGCCCTGCGATTCGGTGGCAGGCACGCGCTGCACGCGGTGCGTGCCCGATTCGAACTTCAGGCGCGAGAACGCGCCGCGACCCACCACGCGTGCCACCACTTCCTTGTAGCCGCCATGTTCGCCGGGGCTGTCCGATTCGATCTCGACCTTCCAGCCCTGGCGCTCGGCATAGCGGGCGTACATGCGGAACAGGTCGCCGGCGAAGATCGCCGCTTCGTCGCCGCCCGTACCAGCGCGCACCTCCAGGAACAGGTTGCCCTCGTCGCGCGGATCGCGCGGCACCAGCAGCAGGGCCAGTTCCTGTTCCAGCTCCTGCAGGCGGGCCTGGGCGGCAGCGATCTCCTCGTCGGCCAACTCGCGCAGGTCGGGGTCGGCGCGCATGCCTTCGGCGGCGGCGAGGTCGGCCTTGGCACGGGCTTCGTCAGCCAAGGCGGTGGCGACCGGTTCAAGTTGGGCGAATTCGCGCGAAAGATCGCGGAAACGGTTGTTGTCGGCGACCACGTCGGGTTCGGCGAGCAGACGTTCCAGTTCTTCGCGGCGCTCGGCCAGCGCTTCCAGCTTACGGCGCAGGGTCGGCGTCATCGGGTCTCACGGGTGGGTGGCGGTAGCCCGGCGTGGCCGGGAACAGGCGCTCGGCGGCGCGGGTCAGGTCGGCGTCGCCACTGAGCGCAGCCGCGCGCAGGGCGGCAGTCGGCGGGTGCAGCAGGCGGTTGGTCAGGCCATGGGCCAGCAGTTCCAGCACTTCGTCGGCTGGCTTGCCGTTGGCCAGCTGCTGCCGCGCGCGCTCCAGCAGTTCGGCACGGGTGGCCTCGCCGAAGGCGCGCAGCTGCCGCAGGGGCGCCTGGTGGGCGCTGGCCTGCAGGGTTTCAACGAAGCGCGAGACCTGCAGGTCGATGATCGCCTCGGCCTCGGCGGCCGCCTCGCGACGGCCGCGGCGGTTGTCTTCCACCGCGCGCTCAAGGTCATCGACGGTGTACAGGAAGGCATCGTTGAGCGTGCCGACCTCGGCCTCGATGTCGCGCGGCACGGCCAGGTCGAACAGCAGCATCGGCTTGTGCCGGCGCGCGCGCAGGGCCTTGGCCACCATCTCGCGGTGGATGACCGGTTCGCGCGCAGCGGTGGCCGAGAACACCACGTCGGCCTCGGCCAGGTGGCGTTCCAGCTCGGTCAGCGGCAGCGCCACGCCGCCGTGGCGGGTGGCCAGTTCCTGCGCATGGGCCAGGGTGCGGTTGGCGATCAGCAGGCGGCGCACCTTGCCTTCGCTCAGGTGCCGTGCAGCCAGCTCGATGGTCTCGCCGGCGCCGACCAGCAGCACCGTCGAATCGTCCAGGCGGGCGAACGCGTTCTGCGCCAGGCGCACCGCGGCCGAGGCCACCGAGACCGGATTGGCGCCCACCTGGGTATCGGTGCGCGCACGCTTGGCCACCGAGAAGGTCTGCTGGAACAGCCGGTCCAGGCGCTGGCCGAGCAGGCCGTGGTCGCGCGCGGTGGACCAAGCATCCTTCACCTGGCCCAGGATCTGCGGCTCGCCCAGCACCATCGAGTCGAGACCGGTGGCGACCCGGAACAGGTGGCGCACCGCATCGGCGTCGGCATGCTGGTACAGGTAGCCCTGCAGGTCGCCGGCCTGGCTGTGCAGCCACTGGTCCAGCGCCTGCGGCGAATCGGCCACCGCGTACAGCTCGGTGCGGTTGCAGGTGGAAAGCAGGACCGCCTCGGCGATCTGCGGGGTATCGCGCAGCGAACCGAGCGCGCGCGGCAACGCGTCACCGGCGAAGGCCGCGCGCTCGCGCAGCTCTACCGGTGCGGTCTGGTGATTCAGTCCGAGCACCCACAGGGTCATTGTTCAGTTGCTTGCGATAAGCTGCTGGCCATTGGACGACATTTTAAGGCCCCGATGCCGACGATGCCCGCATTGATTCGCATCCCCAGTGTTCTGCTGCTGTCCCTGGCCTTCAGCCAGGTGCTCGCGGCGGCGCCGGTCAAGGCCCCCGCACGGGGCCCGGCCAGCGAAGAACTGGCCCTGGAACCGGTGATGGCCGGTGAATTCGCCCTGCAGGCCGGCAAGCTGGCCGACGCCGCGCACTGGTACCTGCAGGCGGCCGAGCAGACCGACGGCGATGCCGGGCTGGCCGAACGCGCCACCCGTATCTCCATGCTGGCCAACGATGATGCCAGCGCCGCCAAGGGCCTGGCCCTGTGGGAGAAGCGCGCCCCCAGCTCGCTGTCCATGCGCAGTGCCTCCGGTGCGCTGGCGATGCGCCAGGGCAACGTGAAGGCCGCGCGCATCGAGCTGCAGGCCCTGCTGGCCGACCCCGACGATCGCGGCTGGAAGTTCGCGCTGGCCGCCCTGATCGGCGGTGGCCGCGACCCCGCGGTGCCGGCGCAGGTGCTCGGCGAGCTGGTCGATGCCAATGCCATTCCGCCGAAGATCGAGGCCTGGCAGGAATTCGGCCGGCTGGCCCTGCGCATGGAAAAGCCCGAGCTGGCCAGGCGCATGATCGACGAAGTGGTCAAGCGCTTCCCGGACGAGCCGCGGGTGGCCCTGCTGCGCGCCAGCCAGTTGCAGCAGGCCGGGCAGACCGCGCAGGCGCTGGCGCTGCTGCAGGGGGTCGAGCCGAAGACCCGGCAGGACCCGGAGCTGCGCAACGCCGTGGCCATTGCCTATGACAGCCTGGGCCGGCCGGCCGCCGCCGAGCGGGTGCTGGCCGTCGGCCCGCAGAACGTGCAGACCTGGGGCATGCGCGCCTCGCTGCTGGCCAAGCAGGGCGACACCGCCGCGCTGTCGGGCCTCTACAACGAACTCTCGCGGCAGGCCGCCAAGCCGGACCCGGCGCAGCGCCTGCTGCTGGGCAAGATCGCCGAGTACCTCAAGCGCTACCCCGAGGCGGTGAACTGGTACCACAGCGTGCCGGGCGGCGACGAACTGAACGAGGCGCGTCTGCGCGCGGCCAATGCGCAGGGCCTGGCCGGCCGGCAGGCGCTGGCGCTGGACGAGGTGCATGCCATCCAGTCCGATGCCATGGTCGATGATGACGTGCGCCGCGATGCCTACCTGCTGGAAGCCGAGCTGCGCCAGCGCGCCGACGACCTGCCGGGCGAACTGGATGCGCTGGCCCGTGGCCTGGCCGCCTATCCGGACGATAACGGCCTGCTGTACGCCCGCGCCCTGGCCTGGGAGCGGCGCGATGACATCGCCCGCGCCGAGGCCGACCTGCGCAAGGTACTGGTGACCGACCCGGAGAACGTGCCGGCGCTGAACGCGCTGGGCTACACCCTGGCCGACCGCACCAAGCGCTACCAGGAAGCCCTGGAACTGATCGACCGCGCGCGCGTGGCCGAGCCGGACAACCCGGCCATCGTCGACAGCTATGGCTGGGTGCTGTATCGCCTGGGCCGCAACGACGAAGCCCTGGTGCAGCTGCGCCGTGCCTGGACGCTGTCCCGCGACCCGGAGATCGCCGCCCACGTGGGTGAGGTGCTGTGGGTGCTCGGCAAGCACGACGAGGCCCGCCACTTCTTCGAGGAGGCGGCCAAGCTCGACCCTGAAAACCGCGCGCTGCTGCGCGCCCGCGAGAAATTCAATCCATGAGTGTTTCCATGATCCGGCCGCTGCTTCTGGTGACCGTGACCCTGGCGGTGACCGCCTGTACCAGTGTGGGCACGCAGAAGACGCCGGCTCCGGACGTGGTCTATACCGTGTCGCCGGCCGCCGAGCGCGCCGAGGAAGCCCGCGTGCAGGCGCTGCGCGCGCAGCCCGATTACAGCTTCCAGGGCCGGGTCGCGGTCAGCAAGGGAAAGAACGGTGGCAGCGGTCGCATCGATTGGGTCCAGCAGGGCAGCGAATACCGCATCCAGCTGAGTGCGCCGGTCACCCGCCAGAGCTGGACCCTGCAGGGGGATTCGGTACAGGGCGGGGCACGCCTGGAAGGGCTCGGTGATGGCCCGCGCGCCGGCGATGACGCCCGCCAGCTGCTGCTCGATGCCACCGGCTGGGATATCCCGGTCAATGAACTGTCTGACTGGACCCGTGGCCTGGTGCTGCGCGGTTCCGGGGAAAGCAGCGTGGAGCGCGATGCCGAGGGCCGCCCGCGGCGCATGCAGCAGGCCGGCTGGCTGATCCAGTACCTGGACTGGTATCCGGCCCAGGAAGGAAGCCCGGCCCTGCCGCGGCGCATCGAGGCCAGCCGAGAGGACGCCAAGGTGCGCCTGCTGGTCGACCAGTGGGGCGCCGACGCGCCATGACCGCGCAGATTGACGCCGATGGCTGGTCCTGGTGGCCGGCCCCGGCCAAGCTGAACCTGTTCCTGCACATCACCGGCCGCCGCGCCGATGGCTACCATGAGCTGCAGACCGTGTTCCGCCTGCTGGACTGGGGCGACCGCATCGGCCTGCGCCTGCGCGGCGATGGCCAGGTGCGACGGCAGGGCGAGGGCCTGGCCGGTGTTGCCGAGGCCGATGATCTGGCGGTGCGTGGGGCCAGGTTGCTGCAATCGGTTGCCAACGTCGGCCAGGGTGCGGATATCGTCGTTGAAAAGCATGTTTCGGCGGGTGGTGGCTTCGGCGGCGGCTCGTCCGATGCGGCCACCGTGCTGGTAGTCCTGAACCGGCTCTGGCAGGCCGGCCTTGACGAGGATGCGCTGGCCGCACTGGGCCTGCGCCTGGGCGCCGATGTGCCGGTCTTCGTGCGCGGCCACAACGCCTGGGCCGAGGGCGTGGGCGAGCGCCTGCAGCCGGTGGCCCTGCCGCCAGCCTGGTACGTGATCGTCGAACCGGGCGTTCATGTTCCGACCCCGGCCCTGTTCGCTGACCCGGATTTGACGCGCGACTGCCCACAGGCGAAAATAGACGACTTCGCTTCCGGCGCTCTGGTCGGAAACGTGTTCGAGCCGGTGCTGCGCCGCCGCGAGCCTGCCGTCGAGGCGGTGCTTGTCGCGTTGAGCAGCATAGGCCAGGCACGTTTGACCGGGTCCGGAAGTGGTTGTTTCGTCGAGTTCGATTCGCAGGCTGCCGCAGAGCAGGGGCGAGCGGAGTTGCCGAAGGAGTTGCGGGCAAGGGTGGCCGCGGGCGTTGCACGTTCGCCACTGCTGGATGCACTCGAGCAACACTGATTCATCAATGCAGGGGCGTCGCCAAGAGGCCCAAGGCACCAGGTTTTGATCCTGGCATTCGGAGGTTCGAATCCTCCCGCCCCTGCCAATGCGGCTGCGTCCGCGCCATCCAGCGCATCACTGCGCGGGACGTGGAAACAGCCGCGGTGTTGTAAGCAGCAGGGGCCGCAGCGGTCCTTGCCGCTACCGGATCCCCGCCACTCGTCCCCGCCCGAGACAATCATGATGCAAGAGTCCCCGAACCTGCTGGTATTTTCCGGCAACGCCAACAAACGTCTGGCGCAGAACATCTGCAAGGAACTGGGAGTCCGCCCGGGCAAGGCACTGGTCTCGCACTTCTCCGATGGTGAAGTGCAGGTCGAGATCGAAGAAAACGTCCGCAAGCAGGACGTCTTCGTGATCCAGCCGACCTCGGCGCCGAGCGCGGAGAACCTGATGGAACTGCTGGTCCTGATCGACGCGCTCAAGCGCGCATCGGTGGCCAGCGTGACCGCCGTGGTGCCGTACTTCGGCTACTCGCGCCAGGATCGCCGCATGCGTTCCTCGCGCGTGCCGATCACCGCCAAGCTGGCGGCCAAGATGTTCAGCACCGCTGGCGCTGATCGCGTGCTGACCGTCGACCTGCACGCCGACCAGATCCAGGGCTTCTTCGATATCCCGGTGGACAACGTATATGCGTCCCCGCTGCTGCTGGCCGACATCTGGCGCGCCTACGGCACCGAGAACCTGATCGTCGTCTCGCCGGACGTGGGCGGCGTGGTCCGCGCCCGTGCGGTGGCCAAGCGCCTGGATGACGCCGATCTGGCGATCATCGACAAGCGCCGTCCGCGCGCCAACGTCTCCACCGTGATGAACATCATCGGTGACGTCGAAGGCAAGACCTGCGTCATGGTCGATGACATCGTCGATACCGCCGGCACCCTGTGCGCCGCTGCCGCTGCCCTCAAGGCGCGCGGTGCGCTCAAGGTCGCCGCCTACTGCACCCACGCGGTGCTGTCGGGCCCGGCGGTGGACAACATCACCAATTCCCAGCTCGACGAGCTGGTGGTGACCGACACCATCCCGCTGAAGGACGCGGCGCGGGTGTGCAGCAAGATCCGCCAGCTGAGCGTGGCGGAAATGCTGGCCGAAACGATGCGCCGCATCGCCTTCGGCGAGTCGGTCAGCTCGCTGTACGTCGACTGATTTTTTCGTCCCTGCCGGCAACGGCGGGGACACACCCCGGGTGCTTCTGGTCGCGGAAGCATCTTCAATCGCCGAGCCGCAAGGCAAGGCAACAACCTGAGTAGTCGAAAATGTCGAAGACCCATGAAATCAAGGTCACCAAGCGTGAACTGCAGCGTAAGGGTGCGAGCCGCCGCCTGCGTCACGCCGGTGTGATCCCGGCCATCGTGTACGGCGGCACCGCCGAGCCGGTCGCCATCAGCCTGGACCACAACGAAATCTGGCTGGCCCAGCAGAACGAGTGGTTCTACGCCTCCATCCTGGACCTGAACCTGGATGGCAAGGTCGAGCGCGTGCTGCTGCGTGACATGCAGCGCCACCCGTACAAGCAGCTGATCATGCACCTGGACTTCCTGCGCGTGAACGAGAACGAAGCCCTGACCGCTTCGGTTCCGCTGCACTTCATCAACGAAGACACCTCGCCGGCTGGCAAGGCTGCCGACGTCGTGGTCACCCACGAACTGAAGGAAGTCACCATCAGCTGCCTGCCGAAGGACCTGCCGGAGTCGATCGAAGTCGACCTGGCCGATCTGAACGCTGGCGACGTGGTGTACCTGTCCAACATCAAGCTGCCGAAGGGCGTGGAAATCCCGGCCCTGGCGCTGGGCAAGGACCACGACGACGCCATCGTCACCGCCAAGCACGGCAAGGAAGACGCTGCCGACGCTGAAGCTCCGGCTGCCGAGTAATACCGTAGCGGTGCCTGCCTGCGGGCAGGCACCGTTCTGGAAGGAACCATGGCAGGACTGCGACTGATTGTCGGTCTGGGCAACCCCGGATCGGAACACGCCCGGACCCGGCACAATGCCGGGTTTCATTTCGTTGAGGCCCTGGCTGAAAAAGCCGGTGCACGCTGGAACGTGGACAGCAAGCTGTTCGGCGAGACCGCCAAGGTCGAGATCGCCGGGCAGACCGTGTGGCTGCTGAAGCCGGCCACCTTCATGAACCTCAGCGGCAAGTCGGTCACCGCCGCACAGCGGTTCTGGAAGATCGAGCCGGAGGAAACCCTGCTGGCGCACGATGAACTGGACCTGCCGCCCGGCGCGGTACGGCTGAAGTTCGACGGTGGCCACGGCGGCCAGAACGGCCTGCGTGACACCATGCGCCTGCTCGGCCACGGCAGGTTCCACCGCCTGCGCGTGGGCATCGGCCATCCCGGCCACAAGGACCGCGTGGTGGGCTGGGTGCTCGGCCGTCCGTCCAAGGACGACGACGTGCTGATCGCACGCGCCATCGACGATGCCATCGACGTGCTGCCCCTGGCAGTGCAGGGCGATTTCAACGAAGCAATGAAGCGGCTGCACACCCCGAAATAGCCGGTCCGGTACCGACCGTTGGTCGGCCAGGCCGGTAGGTACCGACCGTTGGTCGGTACGGAATCAACCAGACCGGTAGGTACCGACCGTTGGTCGGTACGGAATCAACCAGACCGGTAGGTACCGACCGTTGGTCGGTACGGAGAATGATTGGAAAAGCAGCGCCCACGTCGCTGCTTCCCCAATCACTTTCACCCCAGAGAGCTGTCACCCATGGGTATCAAATGCGGCATCGTCGGCCTGCCCAACGTCGGCAAGTCGACCCTGTTCAACGCGCTGACCAAGGCGGGCATCGCCGCGGCGAACTTCCCGTTCTGCACCATCGAACCGAACGTCGGCATCGTGCCGGTGCCGGACCCGCGCCTGGGTGAGCTGGCGGCGATCATCAACCCGCAGAAGGTCATCCCGACAGCGGTCGAGTTCGTCGACATCGCCGGCCTGGTGGCCGGTGCGGCCAGCGGCGAAGGCCTGGGCAACAAGTTCCTTGCGCACATCCGCGAAGTCGATGCGATCACCCACGTGGTGCGCTGCTTCGAGAACGCCGACGTCATCCACGTCAACAACAAGGTCGACCCGATCTCGGACATCGAAACCATCGATACCGAACTGGCCCTCGCCGACCTGGACAGCGTCGAGAAGGCACTGAACCGCGCCGAGCGCGCGGCAAAGGGCGGCGACAAGGAAGCGGCCGCGCGCAAGCCGGTGCTGGCCAAGCTGCAGGCCGCCCTGGCCGACGGCAGGTCCGGTCGCTCGGTCGGCCTGGACGAGGAAGAGAAGGCGCTGGTCCGTGACCTGTTCCTGCTGACCCTGAAGCCGGTGATGTACATCGCCAACGTGCTGGAAGACGGCTTCGAGAACAACCCGCACCTGGACGCCGTGCGCGCCCACGCCGCCGCCGAAGGCGCGCAGGTGGTGCCGGTGTCGGCCGCGATCGAAGAAGAGCTGTCCCAGCTTGACGACGAAGACCGCGACACCTTCCTGGCCGACCTCGGCCTGAGCGAGCCGGGCCTGAACCGCGTGATCAACGCGGCCTACAGCCTGCTGGGCCTGCAGACCTACTTCACCGCTGGCGTGAAGGAAGTCCGCGCGTGGACCGTGCGCAAGGGCGCCACCGCCCCGCAGGCGGCCGCGGTCATCCACACCGACTTCGAGAAGGGCTTCATCCGCGCTGAAACCATCGCATATGACGACTTCATCAAGTACAAAGGCGAAGCCGGCGCCAAGGAAGCCGGTCGCCTGCGCCTGGAAGGCAAGGAATACCGCGTGCAGGAAGGCGACGTGCTGCACTTCCGCTTCAACGTCTGATCCAGCGCCAACGGATCGACCCCGGACGCCCCGCCTCGACCGGGGCGTCCGCGTTTCCGGCATCAGATTCTGTGCTGGACAAAAAATGACCACCTTTCGAAACGCCTGCGGCGCAACGTTCGCACACACTTGTCCACACCAAACCCCCACCACTTTCCACGCGCGGTGTGGAAAACCCAGCCTGCCCTGTAGAGCCCCGCCCATGCTCGGCTGATGCCCGCCGGAGCCGAGCATGGGCTCGGCTCTACCAACACTTGCCCCCGCGCCGTGGACAAAATTTCACCACGCGTGGAAACGTCTGCGGCGTAACGCTCGCACCCACTTGTCCACATCAAGTTCCCATCGCTCTCCACGTCCCGTGTGGAAAACAAGCAGGGCCGTGGACAAAAAATCGCCACGCCCGGAAACCCCTGCGGCACAATACTCGCGCCCACTTGTCCACACCAAGTTCCCATCGCTCTCCACGTGCGGTGTGCATAAACAGCAAGGCCCGCCAATGGCGGGCCTTGTCGTCTACGTCCTGCGAAACCGCGCTTACAACGCGCTGCCGCCGAACGTGTGGGTGTACTGCAGGTTGATCGTACGGCCCACGCTGTCGAACCAGGACACGTCGTAGTACGGGTAGGCCGTATACGTGGCGTCCTTCGGCGGCATCTTGTTGAAGACGTTGACCACCGACAGCGACAGGCGCGAGTGGTCGTCGAAGCGGTACTGCACCGAGGCGTTGTAGCGGTAGGTCGCCTTGATGTACGGGCTGTCGCCGCTGTCCTCGTCGAACACCTGGTCGTAGCTGTCCGAGTTCGGCAGCTTGCCCAGGCGCGAGCCGTACACGGTCGCCGACCACGCGTCCTTCTCCCAGGTCACGCTGACGCTGGTCTTGGTGCGCGGGATGTCGAAGCCGCTGTTCACCGCGAACTGGTCTTCGATGGGGTCACCCGGGTAGCGCTGGAAATCATGCTTCTTCACCCAGGTGTGGGTGCCGTTGAAGATGAAGTCGCCGGCGCCGGTCTGCAGGCGGTAACGCAGGCCCAGGTCGATGCCCGAGGTCGACTCGCGTGCCACGTTGATCGGGTTCACGTACACGCCGTACAGGCGGCCGTCGGCAGTACGGGTCACCCGCGCCAGCGCGTCCACGCAGGTGGGCGAGGTGATGTCGGCGTCGCCCAGGCGGCAGTTCGCTTCGCTGGCCAGGATCGTGCGCACGTCCATGTCCTGCACCTGCATGCGCATGTCGATGTCGAACCAGTCCACCGACAGGTCCAGGCCGGCGGCCGGTGACCAGACAAAGCCTGCACTCCACGAGGTGCTGGTCTCCGGGTCGAGCTCGCGGTTGCCGCTGCGGCTGCGGATCACGTTGCGCTCGTAGTCGGAGCAGTCATCGGCGTCGTCGGCACGGCAGCTGTACAGATCTTCGGCCGTGGTCTCGTCGTTGCCCGGGCCGGCGAACACGTAGTGCAGGTCGGGGGCGCGGAAGGCGGTGCCGTAGGAGCCGCGCACCAGCAGGCTGTCCACGGGGCGCCATTCCAGGCCGCCGCTCCAGGTCGCCTTGCCGATGGTATGGCCGGAATAGCGGTACTGGTCGTAGCGGCCGGCCACGCTCAGGTTCAGCGTGTCGTGCAGCGGCAGGCGCAGCTCGGCAGCGGTCGCCCAGCGGTTGCGCGACCCCTTGCCGTCCGAATCCTTCCAGCTGTAGTAGTAGTACTCGGTCGCCAGCGGATCGGGATTCAACGCGTAGGCCTGCTGACCCACTTCCACGGTCGCGGCGAAGCCGGCATCACCGCCGGGCAGGCCGAACAGCGAACCGTTGGTCAGGGTCAGGGCGGCGGTCTCGGTGCGCGACTTCGGCGTGTAGGTCGTGCGCGCGGCGATCGACTCGTACTCGGCGCGGGTCAGCGGCCGGTACAGGCGCGACGGGTCGGCGTTGTAGATCGGGAATCCGTCATCGTCCTCGCCCAGCTGCGGCCCCAGGAACAGGTCGTTGGCCTTGGCGGCGACGGTCTGCGGCCAGCTGATCCGCGACTGGTACTGCGAGTGGCTCAGTGCCGCTTCGTAATCCCAGTTACCGGCCAGGTTGCCCTTGAAGCCGGTGGTCACGCTGAAGGTCTTCTGCGTGCTGCGCACCATGGCATTGCGCAGGCCGCCCATTTCCTCGGGCGAGAACTGGCGCTGCCAGAACTCGATCTCACCGGTGGCCTGGTTGTTGAAGTAGCCCGATTCGTCGCCGTCGGCGGCCATGCGGCCCCACGAGGTGACATCGCGCATCAGGGCCAGCGTGTGGTACCCCATCTGCACGTCGGCAAACCACTGCTGGCCGTTCTCGAAGTCATAGCTCAGCGAGGCATAGCCGTTGGCGCCGCGGCGCTTACTGAGGATGGTGCCGTAGCCGATCGATGCATCGCTGCCGCAGTAATAGCCATAGCGCGGGCGGAAGGCGTGGTAGGTGCTGCCCTGGTTCTGCCCGGCCAGCGCTTCGCAGCTGGCCGCGCCCGGGTCCAGGTAGTCATCGTTGTAGTCGGTGCGCAGGTAGGCGCGGCGGGCGATGCGGGAGCCTTCGGTCGGCCCGTCCCGGGTCGAATCCTGGATGCCGCGCTCATAGGCCCACAGCGGCGTCTGTGATTGCAGCTCCACGCTGTACACCGCATTGAAATTGCCCTTGCTGAAGCCGCTGGACAGGCTCATGTCGAACGACTCGCCACCGCCTTCGCTGGTGGTGCCCATGCGCACGTCGACCGTGGTGCCGTCGGCCTTCTTCTTCAGGATGAAGTTGACCACGCCGGCGATCGCATCCGAGCCGTAGATGGCCGATGCGCTGCCGGTCAGCACTTCGATGCGGTCGATCATGCCCAGCGGGATGTTGGACACGTCGGTGAAGTTGCTGCGGCCCTGGAACGGCATCGGGAAATCAGCGATGCGGCGGCCGTTGACCAGCACCAGAGTGTGGTTCGGGCCCAGCCCGCGCAGGTCGACCTGCTGTGCGCCCGGGGAGAAGTCGGCGCCGCTGGAGGACTGCTGGCTCTGCGTTTCGCCGCCGTTCTGGGTCATCGCACGCAGCACGTCGGGCACCGTGGTGAAGCCGCTGGAGCGGATCTCCTCGGCATTGATCACCGTGATCGGTGCCGGGCCTTCCACCTGTGCGCGCGGAATACGCGAACCGGTCACCTGGACCGCATCGAGTTGCTGCACCGAAGAGGAACCGGGACTCTGGGCCGCTGCCGAGGCAGCAACACCCATCAACGCCAGCTGGATCGACCACGCCATCGCCTGTCTACGCATGAGAGATATCTCGGGAGTGAAGCCGGCCCGCAGAGGAGGGGCCCTGTCCCCCATTCACAATCCGGAATGGGCGCGCGCATTTAACGCCTTTTTCATGTCCTTGACTACAGGTCTTTCATCTGGCAAAGAGTGAAAACGGTTGCAAGCCGATTCTGTTCAGGGAGATCCACGATGAGTTCCCTTCTCCGCCGATTCTGGTCAAGCCTCGTGCTGGCGGCGGTGCTCGCCGTGATGGCCCCGCTGGCGTCAGCGCAGGACTCCCGCGACCTGCATTCCCCTGGCTTCGATTATTACGAGATTGGCGACCTGGATGCACCTCGTCCCGGTCCACGCGCCCCGGCGATGATGCTGATGGGCGGCGGCGAGTGGGTGCCCGAGGCCTTCCAGTGGTGGCTGCGGCAGGCCGGCAACGGCCGCGTGCTGATCCTGCGCGCCTCCGGTGCCGATGAGCTGCAGGAGCGCCTGTACCGCGATATCGGCGGGACCACCGCCGTGCAGACCCTGGTCTTCGACAACCGCCGCGGCGCGGACGATCCGGCGGTGCTGCGCGTGATCGCCGCCGCCGATGCCATCTTCATTGCCGGCGGTGACCAGTCGCGCTACATCCGCTTCTGGAAGGGCACGGCGCTCAACCGCGCGCTCAACGCGCATGTCCGCGCCGGCAAGCCGATCGCCGGCACCAGCGCCGGGCTGGCGATCCTCGGTGGTTACGCCTACGGCGCGCTCGATGGCGGCAGCATCACCTCGGCCGGTGCGCTGGCCGACCCGATGGGCAACGCGGTCACCCTGGACAGCGGCTTCCTGCACATGCCCTACCTGCAGCGCGTGGTCACCGATACCCATTTCGACAAGCGCGACCGGCTCGGCCGCCTGATCGTGTTCGTCGCCCGCGCCGCGCAGGAAAGTGGTGATCCGGACATGGTCGGCATCGGCGTGGACGAGGACACCGCACTGTGCGTGGAGCCCGACGGCCAAGCCCAGGTCCACAGCGCCGATGGCCAGGGCAAGGTCTGGGTGGTCAGCCCCGGCCGCGACGCCGACCGGATGGTCGAAGGTGAGCCGTTGCAGTTCCACGCCGTGCCGGTCACCGTGGTCGCCAGCGGTGGCCGCCTGCGCCTGGATGACTTCCAGGCCGATGTCGACTACCACGCCGTGGTCGACATCACCGACGGTGAGATCGAGATCACGCGCCGGTAGTGCCGGGCCAATCCCGGCGGCAAGAGCGAAGGGCCCAGGGCGCCGGGGATTGCCCGGCGCTATCGAACCATACTCCTTGGAGACGTACCTGATGAAACTGCGCCTGGCGCTGTCTGCCCTGCTGTCCCTGTCCCTGTCCTCGCCCCTGCTCGCGCAGGCAGCGCCGTCTACCTCGCCGTTGCTGGTCATCCATGGCGGGGCAGGGGTCGAGCGCAAGGATCTGTCGCCGGCCGAGGAGAAGGCTGCGCGCGCGGCGCTGAAGGCGGCGCTGTTGAAGGGGCATGCCGAACTGGCGGCGGGTCGCCCGGCGCTGGCGGCGGTCACCGCGGCGATCACCGTGCTCGAGGACGATCCCACCTTCAATGCCGGCAAGGGCGCGGTGTTCACCCATGACGGCCACAACGAACTGGATGCTGCGCTGATGGATGGCGCCACCCAGGCGGCCGGTGCGGTCGCGGGCGTGCAGCGCGTGCGCAACCCGATCCAGCTGGCGCGGCTGATCATGCAGAAATCGCCGCACGTGATGATGGTCGGGCAGGGCGCCGAGGCGTTCGCGGTGGAGCAGGGCGTCAGCCTGGTGGATCCCTCGTATTTCCGCACCGACAAGCGCTGGCAGCAACTGCAGCGCGCACTGAACGAAGAGGCCAGCGGCCAGGCCCATGCCGATCTCGAAACCGCCAAGCACTTCGGCACCGTCGGCGCCGTCGCGCTGGATGCGCAGGGGCATCTTGCGGCAGGCACGTCCACCGGCGGCATGACCAACAAGCGCTACGGACGCGTGGGCGACTCGCCGATCATCGGTGCCGGCACCTGGGCCGATGCGCGCTGCGCAGTCTCCGGTACCGGTTGGGGCGAGTACTACATCCGCACCGCAGCGGCGCACGAGATCTGCGCGCGCATGCGTTACCAGGGACAGACGCCGGAGCAGGCCGGCAAGGGCGTCATCAACGACACCATCCCGCAGATGGGTGGCGATGGGGGCGCCATCGTGCTGTCCGCAGACGGAAAAGCAGCCACGCCGTTCAACACGCAGGGCATGTATCGGGGCTGGATTGGCGCCGACGGAGTACCCCATGTCGCAGTTTTCGCCAACGAGGCCTTGGTGCTGCCGGGGCAATAACCTTGCGTATCAATGGGTTTGCGACAACGTGTGAAAAAAACCGAAAAAAGCGTTGACAGCCCCCCGTCCCATCAGCAGAATAAGCGGCTCACCACCACACACCGCAACGCTTCGGCGGCAACGGGATGGGGTGGTAAGGAGGGATACCCAAGCGGCCAACGGGGGCAGACTGTAAATCTGCTGGCTTACGCCTTCGGTGGTTCGAATCCACCTCCCTCCACCAGATTCACGTTGTGGCACATTCCCGGTGCGGGAGTAGTTCAATGGTAGAACCTCAGCCTTCCAAGCTGATGGTGCGGGTTCGATTCCCGTCTCCCGCTCCATTGAATGAACTTTGAATATTATCGAGTTCATGCCATAATGCAAAACTCGCTCACATAGCTCAGTCGGTAGAGCACTTCCTTGGTAAGGAAGAGGTCGAAGGTTCGATTCCTTTTGTGAGCACCATCTTAAGCACCACACCAGACGAATTCGAGATAAGCAGCCATGGCCAAGGGTAAGTTCGAGCGCACCAAGCCGCACGTCAACGTCGGCACCATCGGTCACGTCGACCACGGCAAGACCACGCTGACCGCCGCACTGACCAAGATCGGTGCCGAGCGTTTCGGTGGCGAGTTCAAGGACTACTCGGCCATTGACGCCGCTCCGGAAGAGAAGGCTCGTGGTATCACGATCTCGACCGCGCACGTCGAATACGAATCCACCACCCGTCACTACGCCCACGTCGATTGCCCGGGCCATGCTGACTACGTCAAGAACATGATCACCGGTGCCGCCCAGATGGACGGTGCGATCCTGGTGTGCTCGGCCGCTGACGGCCCGATGCCGCAGACCCGCGAGCACATCCTGCTGTCGCGTCAGGTCGGCGTGCCGTACATCGTCGTGTTCCTGAACAAGGCCGACATGGTTGACGATGCCGAGCTGCTGGAACTGGTCGAAATGGAAGTCCGCGAGCTGCTGAGCAAGTACGACTTCCCGGGCGACGACACCCCGATCATCTCGGGTTCGGCCCGCCTGGCGCTGGAAGGCGACCAGAGCGACATCGGCGTGCCGGCCGTGATCAAGCTGGTCGAAGCTCTCGACAGCTGGATCCCGACCCCGGAGCGTGACGTTGACAAGCCGTTCCTGATGCCGGTGGAAGACGTGTTCTCGATCTCGGGCCGCGGCACCGTGGTGACCGGTCGTATCGAGCGCGGCGTGATCAAGGTTGGCGAGGAAATCGAAATCGTCGGCATCCGTCCGGTGCAGAAGACCACCGTGACCGGCGTGGAAATGTTCCGCAAGCTGCTGGACCAGGGCCAGGCAGGCGACAACGCTGGTCTGCTGCTGCGCGGCACCAAGCGTGACGACGTCGAGCGTGGCCAGGTCCTGGCCAAGCCGGGTTCGATCAAGCCGCACACCAAGTTCGACGCCGAAGTCTACGTGCTGTCGAAGGACGAGGGCGGCCGTCACACTCCGTTCTTCAAGGGCTACCGTCCGCAGTTCTACTTCCGTACCACCGACATCACCGGTGCGGTCGAGCTGCCGGAAGGCGTCGAGATGGTGATGCCGGGCGACAACATCAAGATGGTTGTCACCCTGATCAACCCGGTCGCAATGGACGCCGGCCTGCGCTTCGCAATCCGCGAAGGTGGCCGTACCGTCGGCGCCGGTGTGGTCTCCACCATCATCGAGTAAGCCTGCAAAGCCGGCGGTTGCATAGCGCTGCCGGTCGCGCGAGTGGCGGGCCGGGAACCTCGGTCCGCCTTCGCCGTCTAAGGGAAGGCAAGTTTCAATCTGTACGCCAGTAGCTCAATTGGCAGAGCAGCGGTCTCCAAAACCGCAGGTTGGGGGTTCGAGTCCCTCCTGGCGTGCCATCTGCCCACCTTATCCAGCGGTTCGTCCGCTAAAGCAGACATAGCCTGATGAATAGCAAGATCGAACACTCCAAGGACACCTCCACCCAGGGTGGGGATATCGTCAAGTACGCCCTCGCTACGCTGCTGGTGCTGGCTGGTCTGTTCGTATGGTTCTGGTTCTCCGCTGATTCCGGTCGTGCTGCCCAGCTGGGCGCGTGGACGGGTCAGCTGCGTGCGTTGGCCGTTGTGGTGGGTCTGGCTGGTGGTATCGGCGTGTTCCTGCTGACCGGCAAGGGTCGTGATACCCGCGAATTCCTCTCCGAGTCGCGCTTCGAGCTGCGCAAGGTGGTCTGGCCGACGCGCCAGGAAGCCACCCGCATGACCTGGGTCGTGATGGTTGTGGTGATCATCCTCAGCCTGCTGCTGGGTGGATTCGATTACGTCATTCAGCGGCTGGTCCAGCTGTTCCTGACCCGCTAAGGAGATTTGCATGAAGCGTTGGTACGTCGTTCACGCCTATTCGGGCTTCGAGAAGTCGGTTGCGCAGGCCCTGCGTGATCGCATCGCCCGTGACGGCATGGAGGAGCGCTTCGGCGATGTCCTGGTCCCGACCGAAGAGGTGGTCGAGATGCGCGCTGGCCAGAAGCGCCGTTCGGAGCGCAAGTTCTTCCCGGGTTACGTGCTGGTCCAGATCGAGACCCACGAAGAAGCCGGCATCCCGCGCATCGACAACGAAAGCTGGCACCTGGTCAAGGAAACCCCGCGCGTCATGGGCTTCATCGGCGGCACCGCCGATCGTCCGCTGCCGATCGCTGATTCCGAGGCCGAGGCCATCCTGAACCGCGTTCAGGAAGGTGTCGAGAAGCCGCGTCCGAAGGTGCTGTTCGAGCCGGGTCAGATGGTCCGGGTCACTGACGGCCCGTTCAACGATTTCAATGGCGTCGTCGAAGAAGTCAATTACGAGAAGAGCCGTCTGCGCGTCTCGGTACTGATCTTCGGTCGCGCCACTCCGGTCGAGCTCGAGTTCGGCCAGGTCGAAAAGGCCGTCTAAGCGGACCCGTAGAGTCGAGCCATGCTCGACTCCGGACCAGAAACCGGGCATTGCCCGGTTTCGTTCGTTTACATGCCGTTTCAGGCATGTGAAGAAAAAACCTGATATAGTGCGCGGCTCCCCGCTGGGAAGCCAGCAGGACGAAGCCGCCGCAAGGCGGCCTTCAGCATGATTTCAAAACGCGATGCCGGGACGCGTGATTCCCGGTCCGATGGGGAGCCTGTTGTCGCAAGGCGCTAGCACCCGGAGAGCATACTCATGGCAAAGAAAGTTGTCGGTTACATCAAGCTGCAGGTGAAGGCCGGTCAGGCCAACCCCTCGCCGCCGGTCGGTCCTGCGCTGGGTCAGCGCGGCCTGAACATCATGGAATTCTGCAAGGCGTTCAACGCTGCCACGCAGAAGCTCGAGCCGGGTCTGCCGGTTCCGGTGATCATCACGGCCTATTCGGACCGTACGTTCACCTTCATCACCAAGAGCACCCCGGCCACCACCCTGCTGAAGAAGGCCGCTGGCATCTCGTCGGGCTCCAAGCGCCCGAACACCGAGAAGGTCGGCAAGGTCACCCGTAAGCAGCTGGAAGAGATCGCCAAGGCGAAGGAACCGGATCTGACTGCCGCCGATCTGGACGCCGCCGTGCGTACCATCGCTGGCTCTGCCCGTTCCATGGGCCTCGTGGTGGAGGGTTAATCAGATGGCACAGAACAAGCGCGAAAAGGCCATCAAGGCCGCCGTTGTCCCGGGCAAGTCGTACGCCTTCGAAGACGCGATCAACATCCTGAAGACCGCCACCAAGGCCAAGTTCGTCGAGTCGATCGACGTTGCCGTGCGCCTGGGCGTCGATGCCAAGAAGTCCGACCAGCAGGTCCGTGGCTCCACCGTGCTGCCGGCGGGTACCGGCAAGTCGGTCCGCGTCGCCGTCTTCGCTCCGGCCGGTGCCAAGGCTGACGAAGCCCTGGCCGCTGGCGCCGAAGCCGTCGGTATGGACGATCTGGCCGAGAAGATGCAGGCCGGCGATCTGAACTACGACGTCGTCATCGCGACCCCGGACGCCATGCGCGTCGTCGGTAAGCTGGGCACCGTGCTGGGCCCGCGCGGCCTGATGCCGAACCCGAAGGTCGGCACCGTTTCCCCGAACCCGGGTGAAGCCGTGAAGAACGCCAAGTCGGGCCAGGTCCGTTACCGCACCGACAAGGCCGGTATCATCCACTGCACCATCGGCAAGGCCGACTTCGCCGAAGACGCGCTGAAGTCGAACCTGACCGCGCTGCTGCTGGACCTGATCAAGGCCAAGCCGGCGACCTCGAAGGGCACCTACCTGCAGAAGGTTTCGGTCAGCTCGACGATGGGCCCGGGCGTCACCGTCGACCAGTCGTCGCTGACCCTGAAGTAATTGTTTCAAGCGGTCACGGTACCCTCGGGCACCGTGACCGTGACATTTGAAGGCGTCGCCGGCAGTCCATCGCTGGCGGTAGCCGTCAAAGACCGCAGGCGCGGTCGTGGCAATACCGGCGACGGGCACGGAAGCTCGATATGGCAGGGAGTCGCCGCCGGAGCAGCAATGACCGCTTAATCGATTCTTCGGAATCAACCTGCGTAGATGGTGCCCTTCTGGAGTTTTTCTGGTTCACGCATTTCCGGGATTTTCCCTGATTGCCATCCAGGTCTGGAACGGCCCACCCCCCGGAACATCATTCCGATGTTCCCGGCGTCCAGGACGGATGCCGCACAGGACCGCGCACGGCAGGAGCCGTAAGCGGAGTTCAATTGGAGGAGTGCAATGGCTCTCAATCTGTCCCAGAAGCAAGAAGTAGTCGCGGAGCTGGCAGAAATTGCTGGTAAGGCACACTCCTTGATCGCAGCCGAATACGCTGGCACCACGGTCGCCCAGATGACCGCGATGCGCAAGCAGGCTCGTGAAACCGGCGTTTTCTTGAAAGTTGTCAAGAACACCCTGGCTTCGCGTGCCGTTGAAGGCACCGAGTTCGCAGTCGCACAGGACCAGATGGTTGGTCCGCTGCTGTACGCGTTCTCGCTCGAGGAGCCCGGTGCAGCCGGTCGCCTGATCAAGGACGCCGCCAAGGGCAACGACAAGCTGAAGGCTAAAGTCGTCGCCATCGGTGGCGAAGTGTTCCCGGCAAGCCACGTCGACGTGTTGGCCTCGCTGCCGACCCGTGACCAGGCCCTGGCAATGCTGGCACGCGTCCTGACCGAACCGGTCACGATGTTCGCCCGCGCCATCAAGGCCATCGGTGACAAGCAGAACGGTGGCGAAGCCGCTGAAGCTGCTGAACCGGCCGCCGAGACCGCCTGAGTTTCGACTATTTAGTGGTTCCTGACGGAACCTCACCCCAGAAAATCATCCAAAGGTAATTATCATGTCCCTTACCAACGAACAGATCGTCGACGCCATCGCCGAGAAGTCCCTGATGGAAGTGATGGAGCTGGTCAAGGCCATCGAAGAGAAGTTCGGCGTCTCCGCCGCTGCTCCGGTTGCCGCCGCTGTGGCTGGCCCGGCTGCCGTCGTTGAAGAGCAGACCGAATTCGTCGTGACCCTGAAGTCCGCTGGCGACAAGAAGGTTGAAGTCATCAAGGCCGTCCGCGCCATCACCGGCCTGGGCCTGAAGGAAGCGAAGGACCTGGCCGAAGCCGGCGGCGTCCTGAAGGACAACGCTTCGAAGGACGAAGCCGAGAAGATGAAGAAGGACCTGGAAGCTGCTGGCGCGACTGTCGAAGTCAAGTAAGCACTTCCCTTGCATCGTCATCGATTCACGGCGATGCAGCCAAGGCTGGGGGCGTAAGCCCCCGGCCTTTGGTCGTTTCACGCAGTACACGATGTAAATGCGGAAAAAAGCCCAACACGGGCTGCGGTCACAACCTCGCCAGCCAGCGCCTCGCGCGGCAGCAGGGCAGTAGATGCAGACGAGTTGGCAGTTGGAAGTAGCAAGAGAAGGCGTGCTGGTGCCGGCAATACCAGCGACTTCCAACTGACAATTTCAAGTTTCCTTCGGGTCGTGGGCGCACGGCCCGCACAACAAGGTGGAAGACCTCATGACGTCCTATTCGTTCACCGAAAAAAAGCGTATCCGCAAGGATTTCGGCAAGCAGCGCTCGATCCTCGAAGTGCCGTTCCTGCTGGCCATCCAGGTGGACTCCTACCGTGATTTCCTGCAGGAAAACATCGATCCGGCCAAGCGCGCCGATTACGGCCTGCACGCTGCGCTGAAGTCGGTCTTCCCGATCGCCAGCTACAGTGGCAATGCCGCCCTGGAATACGTCGGCTACAAGCTGGGCGAGCCGGTCTTCGACGAGCGTGAATGCCGTCAGCGTGGCATGAGCTACGGCGCGCCGCTGCGCGTGACCGTGCGCCTGGTCATCTACGACCGCGAGTCGTCGACCAAGGCCATCAAGTACGTAAAGGAGCAGGAGGTCTATCTGGGCGAAATCCCGTTGATGACCGAGAACGGCACCTTCATCGTCAACGGCACCGAGCGCGTCATCGTCTCGCAGCTGCACCGTTCGCCGGGCGTGTTCTTCGACCACGACCGTGGCAAGACCCACAGCTCGGGCAAGCTGCTGTACAGCGCCCGCATCATTCCTTACCGCGGTTCCTGGCTGGACTTCGAGTTCGACCCGAAGGACGCGCTGTTCACCCGTATCGACCGCCGCCGCAAGCTGCCGGTGTCGATCCTGCTGCGCGCGCTTGGCTACAGCAACGAAGAGATGCTGGCCGAGTTCTTCGAGATCAACACCTTCCACATCAACCCGGATGAAGGCGTCCAGCTGGAGCTGGTGCCGGAGCGCCTGCGTGGCGAAACCCTGGGCTTCGACCTCGCCGACGGCGACAAGGTCATCGTGGAAGCCGGCAAGCGCATCACCGCGCGTCACATCAAGCAGCTGGAAGCCTCGGGCATTGCCGCCCTGGCCGTGCCGGACGACTACATCGTCGGCCGCATCCTGTCGCACGACGTGGTCGATGCCTCGACCGGCGAACTGCTGGCCCAGGCCAACGACGAGATCAGCGACGAGCAGCTGCAGAACTTCCGCAAGGCCGGCGTCGATGCGGTGGGCACCCTGTGGGTGAACGACCTGGATCGTGGCCCGTACCTGTCCAACACCCTGCGCATCGATCCGACCAAGACCCAGCTGGAAGCCCTGGTCGAAATCTACCGCATGATGCGTCCGGGCGAACCGCCGACCAAGGATGCCGCGCAGAACCTGTTCCACAACCTGTTCTTCACCTTCGAGCGCTACGACCTGTCCGCGGTCGGCCGCATGAAGTTCAACCGTCGCGTGGGCCGCAAGGAAACCACCGGCGAAGCCGTGCTGTATGACAGCAAGTACTTCGGCGAGCGCAACGACGAAGAGTCCAAGCGCCTGGTCGGTGCCCACGGCGACAGTTCCGACATCCTGGACGTGATCAAGGTCCTGACCGAGATCCGCAACGGTCGCGGCGTGGTCGATGACATCGATCACCTGGGCAACCGTCGCGTGCGTTCGGTCGGCGAAATGGCCGAGAACGTGTTCCGCGTCGGCCTGGTCCGCGTCGAGCGCGCGGTCAAGGAGCGCCTGTCGATGGCCGAGTCGGAAGGCCTGACCCCGCAGGAGCTGATCAACGCCAAGCCGGTTGCTGCTGCCATCAAGGAATTCTTCGGCTCCTCGCAGCTGTCGCAGTTCATGGATCAGAACAACCCGCTGTCGGAAGTGACCCACAAGCGTCGCGTCTCGGCCCTGGGCCCGGGCGGCCTGACCCGTGAGCGCGCTGGCTTCGAAGTGCGCGACGTGCACCCGACCCATTACGGCCGCGTCTGCACCATCGAAACGCCGGAAGGCCCGAACATCGGCCTGATCAACTCGCTGGCCGTGTACGCCCGCACCAACAAGTACGGTTTCCTCGAGACCCCGTACCGCAAGGTCGTGGACGGCAAGGTCCATGATGAAGTCGAGTTCCTGTCGGCCATCGAAGAAAACGAGTACGTCATTGCGCAGGCCAACGCCCTGACCAATGCCGACAGCGTGCTGACCGAGCAGTTCGTTCCCTGCCGTTTCCAGGGCGAATCGCTGCTGAAGCCGCCGGCGGAAGTCCACTTCATGGACGTCTCGCCGATGCAGACCGTGTCGATCGCGGCTGCGCTGGTTCCGTTCCTGGAGCACGATGACGCAAACCGCGCACTGATGGGCGCGAACATGCAGCGTCAGGCCGTGCCGACCCTGCGTGCGCAGAAGCCGCTGGTCGGTACCGGCATCGAGCGTGCCGTGGCACGTGACTCCGGTGTGACCGTCAACGCCCGTCGTGGCGGTGAGATCGTGCAGATCGATGCCGCGCGCATCGTGGTCAAGGTGGTCGAGGAAGAAATCGTCGGTGCCACCGACGCCGGCGTCGACATCTACAACCTTGTCAAATACACCCGTTCGAACCAGAACACCTGCATCAACCAGCGTCCGCTGGTCCAGGTGGGTGACGTCATCGCCCGCGGCGACGTGCTGGCCGACGGTCCGTCCACCGACATCGGCGAACTGGCCCTGGGCCAGAACATGCTGATCGCGTTCATGCCGTGGAACGGCTACAACTTCGAAGACTCCATCCTGCTCTCCGAGCGCGTGGTGGAAGAGGATCGCTACACCACGATCCACATCGAAGAGCTGACCTGCGTCGCGCGTGACACCAAGCTGGGGCCGGAGGAAATCTCCGCCGACATCCCGAACGTTTCCGAGCAGGCGCTGAACCGCCTGGACGAAAGCGGCGTGGTGTACATCGGTGCGGAAGTCCGCGCCGGCGACATCATGGTCGGCAAGGTCACCCCGAAGGGCGAAAGCCAGCTGACCCCGGAAGAGAAGCTGCTGCGCGCGATCTTCGGCGAGAAGGCTTCGGACGTTAAGGACAGCTCGCTGCGCGTTCCGCCGGGCATGGACGGCACCGTCATCGACGTGCAGGTCTTCACCCGCGACGGCATCGAGAAGGACAAGCGCGCCCGCCAGATCGAAGAGTCTGAAATCAAGCGCGTCAAGAAGGACTTCGACGACCAGTTCCGCATCCTGGAAGCTGCCATCTACATGCGTCTGCGTTCGCAGATCGTGGGCAAGGTGGTCAACGGTGGTGCCGGCCTGAAGAAGGGTGACGTCATCTCCGACGCCTACCTGGACGGCCTGAAGAAGGCTGACTGGTTCGTCCTGCGCATGAAGGATGAGGACGCTTCGGAAGCCATCGAGCGCGCCCAGAAGCAGATCCAGGCGCACGAGAAGGAATTCGAGCGTCGCTTCGCCGACAAGCGCGGCAAGATCACCGCCGGCGACGACCTCGCCCCGGGCGTGCTGAAGATGGTCAAGGTGTTCCTGGCCGTGAAGCGCCGCATCCAGCCGGGCGACAAGATGGCAGGCCGCCACGGCAACAAGGGTGTGGTCTCCAACGTGGTGCCGGTCGAGGACATGCCGTACATGGCCTCGGGTGAAACCGTGGACATCGTGCTGAACCCGCTGGGCGTGCCGTCGCGTATGAACATCGGCCAGATCCTGGAAGTGCACCTGGGCTGGGCAGCCAAGGGTCTGGGTCGCAAGATCCAGGCGATGATGGAAGCCCAGGCTGCGGTTGCCGACCTGCGCAAGTTCCTGGACGACATCTACAACCACGACGACACCAACGTGGCCAACCGTGTCGACCTGTCGCAGTTCAGCGACGAGGAACTGCTGCGTCTGGCCCGTAACCTGACCGACGGCGTGCCGATGGCCACCCCGGTGTTCGACGGTGCCACCGAAGCGGAAATCAAGCGCATGCTGGAACTGGCCGACCTGCCGAGCAGTGGCCAGACCCAGCTGTACGACGGCCGCACCGGTGAAGCCTTCGACCGCCACACCACCGTCGGTTACATGCACTACCTGAAGCTGAACCACCTGGTCGACGACAAGATGCACGCCCGTTCGACCGGTCCGTACTCGCTCGTCACCCAGCAGCCGCTGGGCGGCAAGGCGCAGTTCGGCGGCCAGCGCTTCGGTGAAATGGAAGTCTGGGCGCTGGAAGCCTACGGCGCGGCCTACACCCTGCAGGAAATGCTGACGGTGAAGTCCGATGACGTGCAGGGCCGCAACCAGATGTACAAGAACATCGTCGACGGTGAGCACGAGATGGTCGCGGGCATGCCGGAATCCTTCAACGTTCTGGTGAAGGAAATCCGCTCGCTGGCCATCAACATGGAACTGGAAGACAACTGATCCATGCCGGCGCGGCGGTCCGCCGCCGCGCCGCTGGCAGTCAACTGAAAGCCCATCGACACAGCATTCCTCCTTCTGGAGAACACCATGAAAGACCTGCTCAACCTCTTCAACCAGCAGCGCCAGACGCTGGACTTCGACGCGATCAAGATCGCGCTGGCCTCGCCGGACCTGATCCGTTCGTGGTCCTTCGGCGAAGTGAAGAAGCCGGAAACCATCAACTACCGTACCTTCAAGCCGGAGCGTGACGGCCTGTTCTGCGCCGCCATCTTCGGGCCGGTCAAGGACTACGAGTGCCTGTGCGGCAAGTACAAGCGCATGAAGCACCGCGGCGTGGTCTGCGAGAAGTGCGGCACCGAAGTGACCCTGGCCAAGGTGCGCCGCGAGCGCATGGGCCACATCGACCTGGCCTCACCGGTCGCGCACATCTGGTTCCTCAAGTCGCTGCCGTCGCGCATTGGCCTGATGCTGGACATGACCCTGCGTGACATCGAGCGCGTGCTGTACTTCGAAGCCTACGTGGTGACCGAGCCGGGCCTGACCGCCCTGGAGCGCCGCCAGCTGCTGACCGAAGAACAGTACCTGACCGCCCGCCAGGAACACGGTGACGACTTCGACGCCGCCATGGGCGCCGAGGCCGTGTACGAACTGCTGCGCACCATCGACCTGCAGTCGGAAATGACCCGCCTGCGCGAAGAAATCGCCGCTACCGGTTCGGAAACCAAGCTGAAGCGCCTCACCAAGCGCATCAAGCTGATCGAAGCCTTCCTGGAATCGGGCAACCGTCCGGAATGGATGGTCATGACCGTGCTGCCGGTGCTGCCGCCGGACCTGCGTCCGCTGGTCCCGCTGGATGGCGGCCGCTTCGCGACCTCCGACCTGAACGACCTGTACCGCCGCGTCATCAACCGCAACAACCGCCTGCGCCGCCTGCTTGAACTGAGCGCGCCGGACATCATCGTGCGCAATGAAAAGCGCATGCTGCAGGAATCGGTCGATGCGCTGCTGGACAATGGCCGTCGCGGCCGTGCCATCACCGGCACCAACAAGCGCCCGCTGAAGTCGCTGGCCGACATGATCAAGGGCAAGCAGGGTCGCTTCCGCCAGAACCTGCTGGGCAAGCGCGTCGACTACTCGGGCCGTTCGGTCATCGTGGTCGGTCCGTACCTGCGCCTGCACCAGTGCGGCCTGCCGAAGAAGATGGCGCTCGAGCTGTTCAAGCCGTTCGTCTTCGCCAAGCTGCAGCGTCGTGGCCTGGCTACCACCATCAAGGCCGCCAAGAAGCTGGTCGAGCGCGAAGAAGCCGAAGTCTGGGACATCCTGGAAGAGGTCATCCGCGAACACCCGGTCATGCTGAACCGTGCGCCGACCCTGCACCGTCTGGGCATCCAGGCGTTCGAGCCGGTGCTGATCGAAGGCAAGGCCATCCAGCTGCACCCGCTGGTCTGCACCGCGTTCAACGCCGACTTCGACGGTGACCAGATGGCCGTCCACGTGCCGCTCTCGCTGGAAGCCCAGCTGGAAGCGCGTGCGCTGATGATGTCGACCAACAACATCCTGTCGCCGGCCAACGGTGAGCCGATCATCGTGCCGTCGCAGGACGTCGTGCTGGGTCTGTACTACATGACCCGCTCGCTGGAGAACAAGAAGGGCGAGGGCATGGCCTTCGCCAACATCGCCGAAGTGAAGCGCGCCTACGACAACCGCGTGGTGGAACTGCACGCACGCGTCAAGGTCCGCATCACCGAAGTGGTGACCGACGAAGAAGGCAACAAGCAGCCGAAGACCTCGATCGTGGACACCACGATCGGTCGCGCCCTGCTGGCTGAAATCCTGCCGGAAGGCCTGCCGTTCGCGCTGGCCAACACCGAGCTGACCAAGAAGAACATCAGCCGCCTGATCAACTCCAGCTACCGCCAGCTGGGTCTGAAGGACACGGTCGTGTTCGCCGACAAGCTGATGTACACCGGCTTCGCTTACGCGACCCGCGCCGGCGTCTCCATCGGCATCGACGACATGCTGATCCCGGACGAGAAGAAGGGCATCCTCACCGAGGCCGAAGCCGAAGTGCTGGAAATCCAGGAGCAGTACCAGTCGGGCCTGGTCACCGCCGGCGAGCGCTACAACAAGGTGGTCGACATCTGGTCGCGCACCAATGAGCGCATCGCCAAGGCGATGATGGACACCATCGGTACCGAGAAGGTCGTCAATGCCAAGGGCGAGACCATCGACCAGAAGTCGATGAACTCGCTGTACATCATGGCCGACTCCGGTGCGCGTGGTTCGCAGGCGCAGATCCGTCAGCTGGCCGGCATGCGTGGCCTGATGGCCCGTCCGGATGGCTCGATCATCGAGACGCCCATCAAGGCGAACTTCCGCGAAGGCCTGAACGTGCAGGAGTACTTCAACTCCACCCACGGTGCCCGTAAGGGTCTGGCCGATACCGCGCTGAAGACCGCGAACTCGGGTTACCTGACCCGTCGTCTGGTCGACGTCGCGCAGGACGTGGTCATCACCGAGGTGGATTGCGGTACCACCGAAGGCCTGATCATGACCCCGATCGTGGAAGGCGGCGACGTGGTCGAGCCGTTGAAGGATCGCGTGCTGGGTCGCGTGGTTGCCGAGGACGTGTTCCTGCCGGGCAATGACGAAGATCCGATCGTCACCCGCAACACCCTGCTGGACGAAGCCTGGGTGGCCAAGCTGGAAGATGCCGGCGTGCAGACCATCAAGGTCCGTTCGACGATCTCCTGCGAGTCGGCGTTCGGCGTCTGCGGTCGCTGCTACGGCCGCGATCTGGCCCGTGGCCACATCGTCAACATCGGCGAAGCCGTCGGCGTCATCGCCGCACAGTCGATCGGTGAGCCGGGTACCCAGCTGACCATGCGTACGTTCCACATCGGTGGTGCGGCATCGCGAGCTGCTGCGGTCGACAACATCACCGTCAAGACTACCGGTTCGGTCAAGTTCAGCAACCTCAAGTCGGTCGAGCACGCCAATGGCTCGCTGGTAGCAGTGTCGCGTTCGGGCGAAATCTCGGTGCTCGATGCCCACGGCCGTGAGCGTGAGCGTTACAAGCTGCCGTACGGTTCGATGATCGCTTCGAAGGACGGCGATGCAGTGAAGGCTGGCCAGACCGTGGCCAACTGGGATCCGCATAACCACCCGATCGTGTCGGAAGTTGCCGGCTTCATCCGCTTCATCGACTTCGTCGACGGCGTCACCGTCATCGAGAAGACCGACGAGCTGACCGGCCTCGCTTCGCGCGAAATCACCGATCCGAAGCGTCGTGGTACCCAGGCCAAGGACCTGCGCCCGATCGTGCGCATCGTCGACGCCAAGGGCAACGACCTGACCATCCCGGGCACCGATCTGCCGGCGCAGTACCTGCTGCCGCCGCGTTCGATCGTCAACCTGCAGGACGGCGCCGCAGTGGGCGTGGGCGACGTCGTCGCCAAGATCCCGCAGGAAGCGTCGAAGACCCGCGACATCACCGGTGGTCTGCCGCGCGTGGCCGATCTGTTCGAAGCCCGCAAGCCGAAGGATCCGGCGGTGCTGGCCGAGCGTTCGGGCATCATCAGCTTCGGCAAGGACACCAAGGGCAAGCAGCGCCTGATCATCAAGGACACCGATGGTTCGGAACACGAAGAGCTGATCCCGAAGTACCGCCAGGTCATCGTGTTCGAAGGCGAGCATGTCACCAAGGGTGAAACCATCGTGGACGGCGAGCCGAGCCCGCAGGACATCCTGCGTCTGCTGGGTGTCGAACCGCTGGCTGCCTACCTGGTGAAGGAAATCCAGGACGTGTACCGCCTGCAGGGCGTGAAGATCAACGACAAGCACATCGAGGTCATCACCCGCCAGATGCTGCGCAAGGTCGAGATCACCGACCAGGGCAGCAGCAAGTTCCTGAACGGCGAACAGGTGGAGCGTCAGCGCGTAATCGAGGAGAATGCGCGCCTGTCGACCCGCAACGAGCTGCCGGCGCGCTTCGATCCGGTCCTGCTGGGTATCACCAAGGCATCGCTGGCGACCGAATCGTTCATCTCGGCCGCTTCGTTCCAGGAAACCACCCGCGTGCTGACCGAGGCTGCCGTCCGCGGCACCAAGGACAACCTGCGCGGGCTGAAGGAAAACGTCATCGTCGGCCGCCTGATCCCGGCCGGTACCGGTCTGTCGTACCACAGCAGCCGCCGCCGTGGCGCTTCGGGTCTCACCGACTCGGAGATGCAGGCCCTGACCGGCACCCCGGCAGCCGTTGAAGCTCCGGCCGTTGAAGCCGAAGCAGAACAGGCGTCTGGCGAAGAATGAGGTATCAGGTCCGGCCGGCAGTCGAGCTTGCTCGACTGCACCGGTCGGCCATTGGGAAAGGGCAGGGGGGATCGTCCACGATCCACCCGGTCAACCTGAACGGGGTGCACGGAGGCTCCCCAGTAACGTTCCAGGATCAGGAACGGGCTTGACAGGAGGCGTTTGACTGCTTTCCTGACAGGTTGCTACAATCGTCTGTCTCAGCAGGCCAGAATTTTGGCCTGCTTTAACATTTCCGCATCTCTGGCCGGATTTCCGGCCACCAATCAGAAGAACCTACTGATGGCGACGATCAACCAGCTGGTCCGCAAGCCGCGGCAAGCTACTACGTACAAGAGTGCCTCGCCGGCGCTCGACAAGTGCCCGCAGCGCCGTGGCGTCTGCACGCGCGTTTACACCACCACCCCGAAGAAGCCGAACTCGGCTCTCCGCAAGGTCGCCAAGGTCCGCCTGACCAACCAGGAAGAAGTCATTTCCTACATCGGCGGCGAAGGCCACAACCTGCAGGAGCACTCCGTGGTCCTGATCCGTGGCGGTCGCGTCAAGGATCTGCCGGGTGTGCGTTACCACACCGTTCGTGGCTCGCTCGACGCCGCCGGCGTTGCCAAGCGTCGCCAGGCCCGTTCCAAGTACGGCGCCAAGCGTCCGAAGGCATAAGGAGAGACCACTATGTCGCGTAAGGGTAATACTCCGCAGCGTTCCGTCCTGCCGGATCCGAAGCACGGAAGCGAAACCATCGCCCGTTTCATCAACATGGTCATGCTGAGCGGCAAGAAGTCCGTCGCTGAGAAGATCGTGTACGGTGCCATGGACGTCATCGCCGAGAAGAACGCCAACTCGATCGAGCTGGTGCAGAAGGCTCTGGACAACGTCGCTCCGGCGGTCGAAGTGAAGTCGCGCCGTGTCGGTGGTGCCACCTACCAGGTGCCGGTCGAAGTGCGTGCATCGCGCAAGATGGCCCTGGCCATGCGCTGGCTGATCGACTCCGCGCGCAAGCGTGGTGAGAACACCATGCCGAAGAAGCTGGCTGCTGAACTGATTGACGCCTCGGAAAACCGTGGCGGCGCCATCAAGAAGCGCGAAGAAACCCACCGCATGGCCGAAGCCAACAAGGCCTTCGCCCACTACCGCTGGTGAGTTTGACGGCCTTGTAAAACAGGCAGGGCAGCACCACATCGGTGCTGCCTCGCGGCCCCGGAAGGGCTGCGCCAATCCGAAGGCCGCCGCAAGGCGGCGTTCGGCCATCCGAAATCCAAGAAATCTGAGAGGCTCCCCGTGGCCCGTTCCACTCCCATCGAGCGTTACCGTAACTTCGGCATCATGGCTCACATCGATGCCGGCAAGACCACCACGTCCGAGCGCATCCTGTTCTACACCGGCAAGAGCCACAAGATCGGTGAAGTGCATGACGGCGCCGCCACCATGGACTGGATGGAGCAGGAGCAGGAGCGTGGCATCACGATCCAGTCCGCTGCCACCACCGCGTTCTGGAAGGGCATGGACAAGTCCCTGCCGGAGCACCGCTTCAACATCATCGACACCCCCGGGCACGTTGACTTCACCATCGAAGTCGAGCGTTCGCTGCGCGTGCTCGATGGCGCGGTGTTCGTGCTGTGTGCCGTCGGTGGCGTGCAGCCGCAGTCGGAAACCGTGTGGCGCCAGGCCAACCGTTACAAGGTGCCGCGCATTGCGTTCGTCAACAAGATGGACCGCACCGGCGCCAACTTCTACAAGGTCCGTGACCAGCTGAAGGCCAAGCTCGGCGCTGTCGCCGTGCCGATGCAGCTGCCGATCGGTGCCGAGGACGGCTTCAAGGGCGTCGTCGACCTGCTGAAGATGAAGGCCATCCATTGGGATGAAGCCTCGCAGGGCATGAAGTTCGAGTACGGCGAAGTTCCGGCCGACCTGCAGGAAAAGGCTGAAGAAGCCCGTACCTTCATGATCGAAACCGCGGCTGAAGCCAGCGAAGAGCTGATGGAAAAGTACCTGGGCGGCGAAGAGCTGGCCGAGGCTGAAATCATCAACGCGCTGCGTACCCGTACCCTGGCCACCGAAATCGTTCCGATGTACTGCGGTTCGGCGTTCAAGAACAAGGGCGTGCAGGCCATGCTCGACGGCGTGATCCAGCTGCTGCCGTCGCCGGTCGACGTGCCGGACGTGACCGGTACCGACGTGGATGACGAAAACGTCGCCATGACCCGCAAGTCCGACGACAAGGCTCCGTTCTCGTCGCTGGCCTTCAAGATCATCACCGACCCGTTCGTCGGCGCACTGACCTTCTTCCGTGTCTACTCGGGCACCCTGAACGGTGGCGACACCGTCCTGAACTCGGTGAAGGGCAAGAAGGAGCGCATCGGCCGCATCCTGCAGATGCATTCGAACAACCGTGAAGAAATCAAGGAAGTTCTGGCCGGTGACATCGCCGCTGCCGTGGGCCTGAAGGACACCACCACCGGTGACACCCTGTGCTCGGTCGACCAGCCGATCATCCTGGAGCGCATGACGTTCCCGGAGCCGGTGATCTCGATGGCTGTCGAGCCGAAGACCAAGTCGGATCAGGAAAAGATGGGTCTGGCCCTGGGCCGTCTGGCGCAGGAAGATCCGTCGTTCCGCGTCAAGACCGACGAAGAATCCGGCCAGACCATCATCTCGGGCATGGGCGAGCTGCACCTGGACATCATCGTCGACCGCCTGAAGCGCGAGTTCAACGTTGAAGCCAACGTCGGCGCGCCGCAGGTTGCCTACCGCGAAACCATCACCCTGGCCGACGTCAAGTCGGACTACAAGCACGCCAAGCAGTCCGGTGGTAAGGGTCAGTACGGTCACGTCGTGATCGAGCTGTCGCCGCTGACCGCTGCCGACCGTGCCGATGCCAAGCTGTCGGCCAACATCAAGGACGACTTCCTGTTCGTCAATGACATCACCGGCGGCGTGATTCCGAAGGAATTCATTCCTTCGATCGAAAAGGGCCTGCGCGAAACCATCACCAGCGGTCCGCTGGCTGGCTTCCCGGTGGTGGACGTGAAGGTCAAGCTGGTCTTCGGTTCGTACCACGACGTCGACTCCTCGGAAATGGCGTTCAAGCTGGCATCGTCGATGGCCTTCAAGCAGGGCTTCGCCAAGGCCAAGCCGGTGCTGCTGGAGCCGATCATGAAGGTCGAGATCGTGACTCCGGAGGATTACCAGGGTGACGTGATGGGCGACGTGAGCCGTCGTCGCGGCGTGCTGCAGGGTTCCGACACCACCGGTGACGGCTCCGCTTCGATCATCAACGCGATGATCCCGCTGGGTGAAATGTTCGGTTACGCCACTGCGCTGCGTTCGCAGACCCAGGGCCGCGCCACCTTCACCATGGAATTCGACCATTACGAGCCGGCGCCGAACAACATCGCCGAAGCCGTCATGAAGAAGGGCTGAGCCTCGCTCAGCCTCTCCTGAAACCACTTACGACAATCAAGGGATACAACAATGGCAAAGGGTAAGTTCGAGCGCACCAAGCCGCACGTCAACGTCGGCACCATCGGTCACGTCGATCATGGCAAGACCACGCTGACCGCCGCGCTGACCAAGATCGGCGCCGAGCGCTTCGGCGGCGAGTTCAAGGATTACTCGGCGATCGACGCCGCTCCGGAAGAGAAGGCTCGTGGTATCACGATCTCGACCGCGCACGTCGAATACGAATCCACCACCCGTCACTACGCCCACGTCGATTGCCCGGGCCATGCTGACTACGTCAAGAACATGATCACCGGTGCCGCCCAGATGGACGGTGCGATCCTGGTGTGCTCGGCCGCTGACGGCCCGATGCCGCAGACCCGCGAGCACATCCTGCTGTCGCGTCAGGTCGGCGTGCCGTACATCGTCGTGTTCCTGAACAAGGCCGACATGGTTGACGATGCCGAGCTGCTGGAACTGGTCGAAATGGAAGTCCGCGAGCTGCTGAGCAAGTACGACTTCCCGGGCGACGACACCCCGATCATCTCGGGTTCGGCCCGCCTGGCGCTGGAAGGCGACCAGAGCGACATCGGCGTGCCGGCCGTGATCAAGCTGGTCGAAGCTCTCGACAGCTGGATCCCGACCCCGGAGCGTGACGTTGACAAGCCGTTCCTGATGCCGGTGGAAGACGTGTTCTCGATCTCGGGCCGCGGCACCGTGGTGACCGGTCGTATCGAGCGCGGCGTGATCAAGGTTGGCGAGGAAATCGAAATCGTCGGCATCCGTCCGGTGCAGAAGACCACCGTGACCGGCGTGGAAATGTTCCGCAAGCTGCTGGACCAGGGCCAGGCAGGCGACAACGCTGGTCTGCTGCTGCGCGGCACCAAGCGTGACGACGTCGAGCGTGGCCAGGTCCTGGCCAAGCCGGGTTCGATCAAGCCGCACACCAAGTTCGACGCCGAAGTCTACGTGCTGTCGAAGGACGAGGGCGGCCGTCACACTCCGTTCTTCAAGGGCTACCGTCCGCAGTTCTACTTCCGTACCACCGACATCACCGGTGCGGTCGAGCTGCCGGAAGGCGTCGAGATGGTGATGCCGGGCGACAACATCAAGATGGTTGTCACCCTGATCAACCCGGTCGCAATGGACGCCGGCCTGCGCTTCGCAATCCGCGAAGGTGGCCGTACCGTCGGCGCCGGCGTGGTCTCCACCATCATCGAGTAATCTGCTACACTCTGCGCCCCGATGTTGCCTGGGTAGGGCATCGGGGCGTATCAAACGGGAAAGTAGGCACAGGATGTGCCTTGTGTTCCCCGGACCAGGAAGGGTCAATGCCATTCAGGCGGCGTCAACAGGAAACTGTTGACAGCTGCCTTGCGTGCCATTATGCTTCGTCGTCTGGGCAGGCCTGTTTCTAGGTCTGCCTACGTTTTTGAGGTCTACGGATTGACCTTGTCGGCCTGCAGGAGTGCGGGCCGTCCGTATTCAGGGATTTCATGGGGCAAAGCAACCCAGAGGCTTTGTCTGTCGCTCTTTTAACGAAGGAACCTACCGCCATGGCGGACCAAAAGATCCGGATCCGGCTGAAAGCGTTCGATCATCGTCTGATCGACCGTTCGGCCAGCGAGATCGTTGAGACGGCCAAGCGGACCGGCGCGCAAGTGCGTGGCCCGATCCCGCTGCCGACCAAGATCGAGCGTTACACCATCCTCGTCTCCCCGCACGTCGACAAGGACGCGCGTGACCAGTACGAGACCCGCACGCACAAGCGCGTGCTCGATATCGTTGACCCGAATGACAAGACCGTGGACGCGCTGATGAAGCTCGAACTGGCTGCCGGCGTCGACGTTCAGATCAAGCTGACCTGAGGACTACGACCATGACGAAGAAGTATTCGTTGGGCTTCGTGGGCCGCAAGGCTGGCATGAGCCGCGTGTTCACCGAAGATGGCCGCTCCATCCCGGTGACCCTGATCGAAGCAACCCCCAACCGCATCGCGCAGATCAAGACCGTCGAAACCGATGGCTACAGCGCCGTGCAGGTGACCGTCGGCGCTCGTCGCGCTGCCCTGGTCAACAAGCCGGAAGCCGGCCACTTCGCCAAGGCGAAGGTGGAAGCGGGTCGTGGCCTGTGGGAATTCCGCGTTGAAGACGCGCAGCTCGGCGATTTCGCCGTTGGCGGCGAAGTCAAGGCGGACATCTTCGAAGTCGGCCAGATCGTCGACGTCCAGGGTGTCACCAAGGGTAAGGGCTTCCAGGGCACCATCAAGCGCTACAACTTCCGTATGGGCGATGCAACCCACGGTAACTCGCTGTCGCATCGCGCGCCGGGTTCCTTGGGCCAGCGCCAGACCCCGGGTCGCGTTTTCCCGGGCAAGAAGATGTCGGGCCACATGGGTGCAGTGCAGCAGAGCACGCAGAACCTGGAAGTGGTCAAGGTCGACGTGGAGCGCGGTCTGATCGCGGTTCGCGGCGCCGTTCCGGGTGCGGCGGGTGGCGACGTGATCGTCCGTCCGGCGAGCAAGGCATAAGGAGAGATGACGATGGAACTCGTTATCACGGGTAGCAACAACAAGGTCTCGGTCTCCGACGCCGTGTTCGGTCGCGATTTCAGCGAAGATCTGGTCCACCAGGTCGTCGTTGCTTACCGCAACGCCGGTCGCGCCGGCACCAAGGCGCAGAAGACTCGCTCCGAAGTGGCAGGTACCACCAAGAAGTCGAAGAAGCAGAAGGGCGGCGGCGCGCGTCATGGCGCACTGACGGCTCCGATCTTCGTCGGCGGCGGTGTCACCTTCGCGGCAAAGCCGCGCAGCTTCGAGCAGAAGGTCAATCGTAAGCAGTACCGTGCCGCGATGTGCGCGATCCTGTCCGAGCTGAACCGTCAGGGCCGTCTGACCATCGTGGAGTCCTTCGATGTCGAAGTGACCAACACGAAGGGTCTGATCGCCAAGCTGGCCGGCCTGGAAGTGGGCAAGCGCCCGCTGATCGTCACTGAAGAAGCCTCCGAGCACCTGTACCTGTCCGCTCGCAATCTGCCGTACGTGCAGGTGCGTGACGTCCAGGGTCTGGACCCGGTGTCGCTGGTCGGTGCCGACACGGTCGTCATCACCGCTGATGCGGTCAAGAAGGTCGAGGAGTGGCTGGCATGAACAGCAACGAAAAAATCTTCAGCGTGCTGCGTGCCCCGCGTGTCTCCGAAAAGACCGCTCGCATTCAGGAACTCTCCAACCAGTATGCCTTCGAAGTTTCGAACGAAGCCACCAAAGCCGATGTAAAGGCCGCGGTTGAGCAGCTGTTCGGCGTCAAGGTCGAGGCTGTCAACGTGGTCAACGTCAAGGGCAAGAACAAGTCCTTCCGTAACCGTGCTGGCCGCCGCGGCGATTGGCGTAAGGCGTACGTTCGCCTGGCCGACGGCCAGTCGATCGATGTAACGGCCAAGGCCTGAGGTACATCCCATGCCATTGATGAAATTCAAGCCCACTTCCCCCGGCCGCCGTTCGGCCGTGCGCGTGGTTACCCCCGACCTGCACAAGGGTGCTCCGCACGCCGCACTGGTCGAGTCGCAGAGCCGCTCGGGTGGTCGTAACCACCATGGCCGCATCACCGTGCGTCACGTCGGTGGTGGTGCCAAGCAGCACTACCGCATCATCGACTTCAAGCGCAACAAGCTGGGCATCCCGGCGCGCGTGGAACGCATCGAATACGATCCGAACCGCACCGCCCACATCGCCCTGCTGTGCTACGTCGACGGCGAGCGTCGCTACATCATCGCCCCGAAGGGTCTGAAGGCTGGTGATCAGGTGATCGCTGGTTCGGACGCCCCGATCAAGGCAGGTAACACCCTGCCGCTGCGCAACATCCCGGTCGGTACCACCATCCACTGCATCGAACTGAAGCCCGGCAAGGGTGCTCAGATCGCCCGCGCCGCTGGTGCGGCCGTGCAGCTGGTTGCCCGCGAAGGCATCTACGCCACCCTGCGCCTGCGCTCGGGTGAAATGCGTAAGGTTCCGGTCGAGTGCTGCGCCACCATCGGTGAAGTCGGCAACGACGAGCACAGCCTGGAAAAGCTGGGCAAGGCCGGTGCCAAGCGTTGGCGCGGCGTCCGCCCGACCGTTCGTGGTGCTGCCATGAACCCGGTTGACCACCCGCACGGTGGTGGTGAGGCCAAGGCCGGCCAGGGTAATCCGCATCCGGTCACCCCGTGGGGTGTCCCGACCAAGGGTTACAAGACGCGCCATAACAAGCGCACTCAGCAGTTCATCGTCCGCGATCGTAGGGGCTAATCGACCATGGCACGTTCACTCAAGAAGGGCCCGTTTGTCGATCACCACCTGGTTGCTAAGGTGGCTGCCGCTGCGGGTAGCAAGCGTCCGATCAAGACCTGGTCGCGTCGTTCGATGATCCTGCCTGACATGGTAGGCGTCACCATTGCCGTGCATAACGGCAAGAACCACATCCCGGTTCTCGTCAACGAGAACATGGTCGGCCACAAGCTCGGCGAATTTGCCATCACCCGGACCTTCAAGGGTCACGGTGGTGACAAGAAGTCGGGTAAGTAAGGAGAGATGACAATGGAAGCGAAAGCCATCCTGCGCACTGCGCGCATCTCCCCGCAGAAGGCTCGTCTGGTCGCTGACCAGGTGCGCGGTCTGCCGGCCGAACGTGCGGTCAATCTGCTGAAGTTCTCGGACAAGAAGGCTGCCCACCTGATCAAGAAGGTGGTGGAGTCGGCTATTGCAAATGCCGAGAACAACCAGGGCGCCGACGTCGACGAGCTGAAGGTTCAGACCATCATGGTTGATGAAGGTCCGACCCTGAAGCGTTTCATGGCGCGGGCGAAAGGCCGCGGTACCCGCATCCTCAAGCGCACCAGCCACATCACTGTGGTTGTGGGCGCCGCCAAGTAAGCGGATAAGGAAAAGACCATGGGTCATAAAGTTCATCCGATTGGTATCCGCCTCGGCATTTCCAAGGACTGGAACTCCAAGTGGTACGCCAACAAGGCCGAGTTCGCTGGTTACCTGGCAGCCGACCTGAAAGTGCGCGACATGCTGCGCAAGAAGCTGGCTCAGGCCGGCATCAGCAAGATCCTGATCGAGCGTCCGGCCAAGACCGCTCGCGTGACGATCCACACCGCCCGTCCGGGCGTGGTGATCGGCAAGCGCGGTGAGGACATCGAGAAGCTGCGCAAGGAAGTGAGCGAGATGATGGGCGTCCCGGCGCACATCAACGTCACCGAAGTGCGCAAGCCGGAACTGGACGCTCAGCTCGTTGCCGAGTCGATCGCCCAGCAGCTGGAGCGCCGCATCATGTTCCGCCGCGCCATGAAGCGCTCGGTCGGCAACGCGATGCGCCTGGGTGCCCTAGGCATCAAGGTCAACGTGGGTGGCCGCCTCAACGGTGCAGAAATCGCCCGTTCGGAGTGGTACCGCGAAGGCCGCGTGCCGCTGCACACCCTGCGTGCCGACATCGACTATGGCTTCGCTGAAGCCAAGACGACCTACGGCATCATCGGCATCAAGGTCTGGATCTACAAGGGCGAGGTCTTCGATTTCTCCCAGGTTGGCCAGGAAAAGCAGGACGACACCCCGTCGCGCAACGATCGTCACGATCGCGGCGACCGCGGTGACCGTCAGCGCCCGGCTCGTGAAGCGAGGTAACGACAATGTTGCAACCCAAGCGAACCAAGTACCGCAAGGTGCACAAGGGCCGTAACGACGGCCTGAGCTGGAGCGCCAACGCTGTCAGCTTCGGCGAATACGGCCTCAAGGCAACCGCCCACGGTCAGCTGACCGCGCGTCAGATCGAAGCGGCCCGCCGCTCGATCAGCCGCTACGTGAAGCGCGGCGGCAAGATGTGGATCCGTGTGTTCCCCGACAAGCCCATCACCAAGAAGCCCATCGAAGTTCGAATGGGTTCGGGTAAGGGCAACGTGGAATACTGGGTGGCCCAGATCCAGCCCGGCCGCATGATCTATGAAATCGAGGGTGTCTCGGAGGAAGTGGCACGCGAGGCGTTCCGCCTGGCCGCCGCCAAGCTCTCGGTCACCACCACTTTCGTGACCCGGACGGTGCGCTGATGGAACTGAAAACTCTCCGTGAAAAGTCGGCTGACGAACTGAAGGCCCACCTGATCGACCTGCGTAAGGAACAGTTCTCTGTCCGTATGCAGCAGGTCACCGGCCAGCTGCCGAAGACTCACGATATCCGCCGCGTCCGTCGCGAGATTGCTCGCGTCAAGACGCTGCTCGGCAGCACGAAGTAAGGACGGCCGCTATGAGCGACAATATCGAAAACAAGGCGCTGCGCACGGTCGAAGGCCGTGTCGTCAGCAACAAGATGGACAAGACGGTTACCGTCCTGGTTGAGCGTCAGGTCAAGCACGCGCTGTACGGCAAGTACATCAAGCGCTCGACGAAGCTGCACGCCCACGATGCCGACAACGCCTGCAAGGAAGGCGATGTCGTCCGCGTGACCGAGATTGCTCCGATGTCCAAGACCAAGAACTGGCGCGTGGTGGAAGTCATCACGCGCGCGGCTGAATAAGGAGCTGAATCATGATCCAGATGCAGAGCTACCTTGACGTCGCGGACAATTCGGGTGCCAAGCAGGTGATGTGCTTCAAGGTGCTGGGTGGTTCCAAGCGCCGTTACGCCGGCATCGGCGACATCATCAAGGTCACCGTGAAGGATGCGATTCCGCGCGGCAAGGTCAAGAAGGGTGAAGTGTATGACGCCGTCGTGGTGCGTACCCGCAAGGGTGTGCGTCGCGCCGACGGTTCGCTGATCCGCTTCGACGGCAACGCTGCCGTCCTGCTGAACAACAAGCAGGAGCCGATCGGCACCCGTATCTTCGGGCCGGTGACTCGTGAACTTCGTTCGGAGAAGTTCATGAAGATCGTCTCGCTCGCTCCCGAAGTGCTGTGAGCGACAGGAGATAATCATGGCTAACCGTATCAAGAAGGGCGACCAGGTTGTCGTCAACGCTGGCAAGGACAAGGGCAAGCAGGGCGAAGTCGTCCGCGTCGACGGCGACCGTGTGGTCGTCGGCAACGTGAACATCGTCAAGCGCCACACCAAGCCGAACCCGCAGGCAGGTGTTGCCGGCGGCGTGGTCGAGCGTGAAGCTTCGATCCATATCTCCAACGTGAATGTGCTGAACCCGGCTTCGGGCAAGGGCGAACGCGTTGGCTTCAAGGTGCTGGAGGATGGACGCAAACTGCGTGTGTTCCGCTCCAGCGGTGAGGCGCTCGACGCCTGAGGAATGAGAAGATGAGTTCCCGTCTCGAAAAGTTCTACAAGGAAGAAGTGGTGCCGGCGCTGATGAAGCAGTTCGGTTACACCAATCCGATGGAAGTGCCGAAGCTTGTCAAGGTCACCCTGAACATGGGTGTCGGCGAAGCGGCCACCAACAAGAAGATCCTGGAAAACGCCGTCGGCGACATGACCAAGATTTCCGGCCAGAAGCCGGTTGTCACCAAGTCGCGTGTGTCGGTTGCGTCGTTCAAGATCCGTGATGGTTGGCCGATCGGCTGCAAGACCACGCTGCGTCGCCACAAGATGTACGAGTTCCTGGATCGCCTGATCAACATCTCGCTGCCGCGCGTGCGCGACTTCCGTGGTGTGTCCGGTCGCTCCTTCGACGGTCGCGGCAACTTCAACATGGGTGTGAAGGAACAGATCATCTTCCCGGAAATCGACTTCGACGCTGTCGACGCGATCCGCGGCATGGATATCGCCATCACCACCACTGCGAAGACCGATGCGGAAGCGAAGGCGCTGCTGGCAGCGTTCAAGTTCCCGTTCCGTAACTGATCCGTCGAGGAATCCGAAATGGCAAAGACCTCCATGGTCAACCGCGACATCAAGCGGGAAAAGCTGGCAAAGAAGTACGCTGAAAAGCGTGCGGCTCTGAAGAAGATCGTGTCCTCCGTGGACGCGACCTACGAAGAGAAGATCGACGCCGCAACCAAGCTGGCCAAGCTGCCGCGCGATTCGTCGCCGAGCCGCCATCGCAACCGTTGCGAACTGTCGGGTCGTCCGCGTGGCGTCTACAGCAAGTTCGGCCTGGGCCGTAACAAGCTGCGCGAAGCCACCATGCGTGGCGACGTCCCGGGCCTGCGCAAGGCCAGCTGGTAATCCCGGCCGGCCCTGTGATCAGGAGCCCCTCCGGGGGTTCCTGAACCGGGCAGGGGAAGCATTCAGCTTCCCCGACGCAAAAAAACCAGGGAGCCCGGCGCAAGCCGGGCTCTTTTGGCGTATACTCCCGCGTCTTGCTCTGTGCAAACGGGGTAGCAGGGCAGGCCGATGGCCCGCCGCAACAAGGGACCTGGCCCGTTTCCAGGAGACAACAGATTTTCGCGAAAGCGGATATCGGTGCACTCAAAGGTACTCATATGAGCATGACTGATCCCATCGCCGACCTGCTGGTCCGCATCAAGAATGCGGCCGCGGTTGGCAAGCAGACGGTGAAAGCCCCGTCGTCCAAGATCAAGGTTGCGATCGCCCAGGTCCTGAAGGACGAGGGTTACATCACCGACCTGCGCGTGACCCAGCTGGAAAACAACAAGTCCGAGCTGGAAATCGTGCTGAAGTATTTCGAAGGCAAGCCGGTCATCGCGACCCTGAAGCGCTTCTCGCGTTCGGGCCTGCGCCAGTACCGCGGCAAGAGCGAGCTGCCGAAGGTCATGAATGGCCTGGGCATCTCCATCATTTCCACCTCCAAGGGCATCATGACTGATGCGCAGGCGCGCCAGCTGGGCGTCGGCGGCGAAGTCCTGTGCTTCGTGGCCTAAGGCGAAAGGAGTAATACTATGTCCCGCGTAGCCAAGAAGCCCGTCACCCTGGGTAAGACTGAACTGAACGTCCAGGCCGATTCCGTCACCGTCAAGGGCCCGAAGGGCACCCTGTCGCTGCCGAAGCCGGCTGGCATTGCCATCAACGTCGACAACGGCGTTGCCACCCTGAGCACCGAGAACGCTGACCTGGTCCCGCTGACCGGCACCGTCCGCGCCATCCTGGCCAACATGGTCAAGGGTGTTTCCGAAGGCTTCGAGCGCAAGCTGGAGCTGGTCGGCGTGGGTTACCGTGCTGCCATGCAGGGCAAGGACCTGAGCCTTTCGCTCGGTTACTCGCACCCGATCGTGTTCGTGGCGCCGGAAGGCATCACCATCACCACCCCGACCCAGACCGAAATTCTGGTGCAGGGCGCTGACAAGCAGGTCGTCGGTGAAGTCGCCGCCAAGATCCGTGCGTTCCGCAAGCCGGAACCGTACAAGGGCAAGGGCGTGAAGTACTCCGACGAAGTCATCATCCGTAAGGAAGCCAAGAAGGCGTAAGTGCGAGTCCCTCGCAAGAGCCCGCACATCCCTGTGCGGACTCCTCAGGGAAAAGCCCATCCTTCAGCTTTCAAGGAACAATCAAAATGAACAAGAACATCGCCCGCCTGCGTCGCGCCAAGTCGACCCGCGCCCACATTCGTGAGCTCGGCGTTGCCCGCCTGTCGGTGCTGCGCACCGGCCAGCACCTGTACGCCCAGGTCTTCACCGCCGACGGTTCCAAGGTGCTGGCTGCCGCCAACACCACCCAGACCGACGTCATGGAAGGCCTGAAGAACGGCAAGAACGCCGATGCCGCCGCCAAGGTTGGCCGTATCGTTGCTGAGCGCGCCAAGGCCGCCGGCGTCGAGAAGGTTGCCTTTGATCGTTCGGGCTACCGCTACCACGGCCGCATCAAGGCCCTGGCAGAAGCCGCCCGCGAAGCCGGCCTGCAGTTCTAAGGGATAAGGGCAGGGGACCTCGCGTCCCCTGTCCGCCTGCTCGCCCGCCTGAGTGAGGCGGGGCGGCGCCGCTCTTCTGCAGCGGCCCACCGCACCAACGCGGTACTCCACAACCATAAGCGGCCCCGAGCCGTACATACCCAAACTACCAAGGAATCAAGATGGCAGAAGAACGTCAGCAGCGGGGTCGCGATCGCGACCGTAACCGCGAAGAGAAAGTCGACGACGGCATGATCGAAAAGCTGGTCGCGGTCAACCGCGTCAGCAAGACCGTCAAGGGTGGCCGCCAGTTCACCTTCACCGCCCTGACCGTGGTCGGCGACGGCGAAGGCAAGGTCGGTTTCGGCTATGGCAAGGCGCGCGAAGTGCCGGTCGCCATCCAGAAGTCGATGGAACAGGCTCGCAAGAACCTGGTCAGCGTTGACTTGAACAACGGCACCTTGTGGCACACCATCAAGGATGGTCACGGCGCAGCCCGCGTGTTCATGCAGCCGGCTTCCGAAGGTACTGGCGTCATCGCCGGCGGCGCCATGCGCGCCGTGCTGGAAGCGGTTGGCGTGAAGAACGTGCTGGCCAAGGCCACCGGTTCGCGCAACCCGATCAACCTGGTGCGTGCCACCGTGAAGGGCCTGTCTGCTGCGCAGTCGCCGGCTCGCATCGCGGCCAAGCGCGGCAAGAAGGTGGAGGAACTCAACCATGGCTAATGAGTCCAACAAGACTGTGAAGGTGCGCCTGGTGCGCGGCCTGCGTGGTACCCAGTCGCGTCACCGCCTGTCGGTGCGTGCCCTGGGCCTGAACAAGCTCAACGATGTCCGTGAACTGAAGGACAGCCCGCAGGTTCGCGGTCTGATCAACACCGTTCACTACCTCGTCAAGGTTGAGGAGTAATCGATCATGACTCTGCGTCTCAATGAACTGAGCCCGGCACCGGGCGCCCGCACCGAGCGTACCCGCGTCGGTCGTGGTATCGGCTCGGGCCTGGGCAAGACTGCCGGCCGCGGCCACAAGGGTTCGTTCGCCCGTAAGGGTGGCGGCAAGATCAAGGCTGGCTTCGAAGGCGGCCAGACCCCCATGCAGCGTCGTCTGCCGAAGATCGGCTTCCGTTCGCCGATCGCCAAGGACACCGCTGAAGTGCTGCTGTACGCGCTGGACAAGCTGCCGGCCGGTGAGATCGACTTCGCCGCCCTGCGTGCTGCCAAGCTGGTCCCGAGCACTGCAAAGAAGGCCAAGGTCGTCCTCAAGGGCGAACTGACCAAGGCGTTCACCCTGAAGGGTATTGCTGCCACGGCCGGTGCCAAGGCTGCAATCGAAGCTGCCGGCGGCAGCGTGACGGAGTAAGAAAATCATGGCGCAAGCTGGCATCGGTAACCTCGCGGGCGGAATGGGCAAGTTCACTGAACTTCGCCAACGTTTGCTGTTCGTCGTCGGGGCTTTGATCGTCTATCGCATCGGCTGTTATGTGCCGGTGCCGGGCGTCAATCCCGATGCCATGCTTGCCATGATGCAACAGCAGGGCGGCGGCATCGTGGACATGTTCAACATGTTCTCGGGCGGCGCCCTGCACCGTTTGAGCATCTTCGCGCTCAACGTGATGCCGTACATCTCGGCATCGATCGTGATGCAGCTGGCCACCCACATCTTCCCCGCCCTGAAGGCGATGCAGAAGGAAGGTGAGTCCGGGCGTCGCAAGATCACCCAGTATTCGCGCATCGGCGCCGTGCTGCTGGCGGTGGTGCAGGGCGGTTCGATCGCCCTGGCGCTGCAGAACCAGGTGGCACCGTCGGGCGCTGCGGTGGTCTACGCACCGGGCATGGGCTTCGTGCTCACCGCCGTGGTCGCGCTGACCGCCGGCACCATGTTCCTGATGTGGGTCGGTGAGCAGGTCACCGAGCGCGGCATCGGCAACGGCGTCTCGCTGATCATCTTCGCCGGTATCGTGGCCGGCCTGCCGGGTGCGGTCATCCACACCTTCGACGCCTACCGCGACGGCAACATCCAGTTCATCCAGCTGCTGCTGATCGCCATCGTCGTCCTCGCCTTCACCTTCTTCGTGGTGTTCGTCGAGCGCGGCCAGCGCCGGATCACGGTCAACTACGCGCGCCGCCAGGGCGGTCGCAACGCGTACATGAACCAGACTTCGTTCCTGCCGCTGAAGCTGAACATGGCCGGCGTCATTCCGGCGATCTTCGCCTCGAGCCTGCTGGCCTTCCCGGCCACCCTGGCCATGTGGTCCGGCCAGGCCGCCAACCAGAGCGCCGTCGGCCAGACCCTGCAGAAGGTCGCCAACGCCCTGGGCCCGGGCGAGCCGCTGCACATGATCGTGTTCGCTGCGCTGATCACCGGTTTCGCGTTCTTCTATACCGCGCTGGTGTTCAACTCGCAGGAAACCGCCGACAATCTGAAGAAGTCGGGCGCGCTGATTCCGGGCATCCGTCCGGGCAAGGCCACCGCCGACTACATCGACGGCGTGCTGACCCGACTGACCGCTGCCGGTTCGGCTTACCTGGTGATCGTCTGCCTGCTGCCGGAACTGATGCGCACGCAGCTGAACGCCTCGTTCTACTTCGGTGGTACTTCGCTGCTGATCGTCGTGGTGGTGGTGATGGACTTCATCGCCCAGGTGCAGGCGCACCTCATGTCCCACCAGTACGAGAGCCTGTTGAAGAAGGCCAACCTGAAGGGCGGGAACCGCGGCGGTTTTGCCCGCGGCTGATAAGCCTGTTATACTTTCGTCTTCCTGACGTGATGGTCCTCCGCTTCGCGGACTCTGGCCACACAAACGAAGGGCGGCCCCCGCAGCGGTTCCGGGTGGGGGTGTGGCGAGGTGGTCCTGCGCTGGAGTAGCGCGGGCGGCCCCGGGGGAAACCCCCAGGTCCAACCTTGTCCGGCGCCGGAGCCTGGGCACACTCCCCAGGCCGGGTCCATGAAACTTCATTGTTTCACGGGCTTCCATGTAAACCGGAACCTTGTTAGTATCGCTAGTTCACTTTTTTGATCCATCCTGCCGGATTGGCGTGCCTGAGGCGCGCTGTCGGCCATCACTCAGCTGGAGAACCGCGTCATGGCGCGTATTGCAGGCGTCAACCTGCCAGCCCAGAAGCACGTCTGGGTCGGGTTGCAAAGCATTTACGGCATCGGCCGTACCCGTTCGAAGAAGGTCTGCGAAGTCGCAGGCGTTGCTTCGACCACCAAGATCCGCGATCTGTCGGAGCCGGAAATCGAGCGCCTGCGCGCCGAAGTCGGCAAGTACATCGTGGAAGGCGATCTGCGCCGTGAAATCGGCATTGCGATCAAGCGCCTGATGGACCTGGGCTGCTATCGCGGCCTGCGTCACCGTCGCGGCCTGCCGCTGCGTGGCCAGCGCACCCGTACCAACGCCCGCACCCGCAAGGGCCCGCGCAAGGCGATCAGGAAGTAAGGGACCTATAAATGGCTAAGCCTGCTGCTAAGACCAAGAAGAAGATCAAGCGCGTCGTCACCGACGGCGTTGCCCACGTCCACGCTTCGTTCAACAACACCATCGTGACCATCACCGACCGCCAGGGCAACGCTCTGTCGTGGGCGACCTCCGGTGGCGCTGGCTTCCGCGGTTCGCGCAAGTCGACCCCGTTCGCTGCCCAGGTGGCTGCTGAAAAGGCCGGTCGTGCTGCGCTGGACTACGGCGTGAAGTCGCTGGAAGTCCGCATCAAGGGTCCGGGTCCGGGCCGTGAGTCGGCCGTGCGTTCGTTGAACAACGTCGGCTACAAGATCACCAACATCATCGACGTGACGCCTATCCCGCACAACGGGTGCCGTCCGCCGAAGAAGCGTCGCGTCTAAAGGGAGCGATAAGAAATGGCTCGTTATATCGGTCCTACCTGTAAGCTCGCCCGTCGCGAAGGCGCCGACCTGTCCCTGAAGAGCCCGGCGCGTGCGCTGGACTCCAAGTGCAAGCTGGAGCAGAAGCCCGGCCAGCACGGCGCCACTGCCCGCAAGGGCAAGCTGTCCGACTACGCCACCCAGCTGCGTGAAAAGCAGAAGGTCAAGCGTATCTACGGCCTGCTGGAGCGTCAGTTCCGCAACTACTACAAGAAGGCCTCGACCAAGAAGGGCAACACCGGCGAGAACCTGCTGCAGCTGCTGGAAACCCGCCTGGACAACGTCGTCTACCGCATGGGCTTCGCCGTGACCCGTCCGGCTGCCCGTCAGCTGGTGTCGCACCGCGGCGTCACCGTGAATGGCAAGTCGGTCAACCTGGCTTCGTACCAGGTCAAGGCTGGCGACGCCATCGCTCTGTCTGAAAAGGCTGCCAAGCAGCTGCGCGTCCAGGAAGCCCTGACCGTCGCCGCCCAGCATGACCTGAGCCCGTCGTGGGTTGAAGTGGATTCCGGCAAGTTCACCGGCATCTTCAAGGCTGTTCCGGATCGTTCGGATCTGCCTGCGGACATCAACGAAGCGCTGATCGTCGAGCTGTATTCGAAGTAATTCACATTGGAGAGCCCCCGGCGACGGCCGGGGGTTCACTAGGAGAACCCGCAACATGACGGTTACCGCCAACCAGGTTCTGCGTCCTCGCGGTCCGCAGATCGAACGCCTTACCGACACCCGTGCAAAGGTCGTTATCGAACCTTTGGAGCGGGGTTACGGGCATACGCTGGGCAATGCCCTGCGTCGCGTGCTGCTGTCGTCCATCCCGGGCTTCGCCATCACGGAAGTCGAAATCGACGGCGTGTTGCACGAGTACACCACGGTCGAAGGTCTGCAGGAAGATGTGCTCGAAGTCCTGCTGAACCTGAAGGACGTGGCCATCCGTATGCATTCCGGAGACAGCGCCACCCTGTCCCTGTCCAAGCAGGGCCCGGGCGTTGTCACTGCAGCTGACATCAAGGTCGACCACAATGTGGAGATCCTGAACAGCGATCACGTGATCTGCCACCTGACCAAGGACACGGCGATCAACATGCGTCTGAAGATCGAACGTGGTTTCGGCTACCAGCCGGCTGCCGCGCGTCGTCGTCCGGACGAAGAAACCCGTGCCATCGGCCGCCTGGTCCTGGATGCCTCGTTCTCGCCGGTCCGCCGCGTCGCCTATGCCGTGGAAGCGGCTCGTGTCGAACAGCGTACCGACCTGGACAAGCTGGTCATCGATATCGAGACCAACGGCACCATTGACGCCGAGGAAGCCGTGCGCACCGCCGCCGACATCCTCAGCGACCAGCTGTCGGTGTTCGGTGACTTCACCCACCGCGACCGCGGTGCGGCCAAGCCGGCCAACAACGGCGTGGATCCGGTGCTGCTGCGCCCGATCGACGACCTGGAACTGACCGTGCGTTCGGCCAACTGCCTGAAGGCCGAAAGCATCTACTACATCGGCGATCTGATCCAGAAGACCGAAGTGGAGCTGCTGAAGACCCCGAACTTGGGCAAGAAGTCGCTCACCGAGATCAAGGAAGTGCTGGCTCAGCGCGGCCTGTCACTCGGCATGAAGCTGGAGAACTGGCCGCCGGCCGGCGTCGCCAGCCACGGCATGCTGGGCTGATATCGGTAATGCCTGGAGGCTCCACCGTTCGCGGTGGGGCCTTCAACGCAGCAATACATCGCCACGACGAACCCCAGGTTCGCGGGCAGGTCGTCCAGGACGGATGGCCAGGACCAACCGCAGTCCGTGCAGCAACGCCAGGATGGCGACAACGATTCACACAGCCTCATCATTAACCAAGGAATATCACCATGCGTCACATGAAGTCTGGCCGTAAGTTCAACCGCACCAGCGCCCATCGCGAAGCGATGTTCAAGAACATGGCCGCCTCGCTGTTCAAGCACGAGCTGATCAAGACCACCCTGCCGAAGGCCAAGGAACTGCGCCGCGTTGCCGAGCCGCTGATCACCCTGGCCAAGGTCGACTCCGTCGCCAACCGTCGTCTGGCCTTTGCCCGTCTGCGTGACAACGAAGCCGTGGGCAACCTGTTCACCATCCTGGGCCCGCGCTACGCGAACCGTCCGGGCGGCTACCTGCGTCTGCTGAAGTGCGGCTTCCGCGCCGGCGATAACGCTCCGATGGCCTACGTCGAGCTGGTCGACCGTCCGGCCGTGGCCGAGGAAGTGGCCGAGTAATCGGACTGCTCCAACGCGACACAGCGAAAGCCCGGCCTCTGTCGGGCTTTTGCGTTCTGGTAGCGCCGGGTCATGCCCGGCGTTTCCATGTCCGCTGCGCTCGCCGGGCGTGGTCCGGCGCTACGGCAAAGGGATCTGACCCACACCGTTCCGACAGGCGTGCCGTGTGGCGGTTCGAACGGGACGCGCTCTCGGTTACGCTTGGCGCCTGATCCGTTCGAGCGTTGACGATGAATCCTTTGCGCTGGCCCTTCCGCGCCCAGTTCCTGTTGGGCTTCCTGATCTGCGTGGGCCTGCTTGGCTTCGCCATCTTCCTGCAGCTGAAGATGGGCCTGGAGCCCTGTCCGTTGTGCATTTTCCAGCGCCTGGCATTCGCCGCGCTCGGCCTGCTGTTCCTGATCGGTGCCGTGCACGGCCCGTCCAACCGCCCGGGGCGCGCGACCTACGGCATCCTCGCCTTCATCGCAGCCGCTGTCGGCTTCGGCATTGCCGCGCGCCACGTGTACGTGCAGATGCTGCCGCCGGAAATGGGCTCCACCTGTGGCCCGCCGCTGGCCTTCCTGAGCGAGACGATGGGCCCGCTGGAAGTCTTCCGCACCGTGCTGACCGGTACCGGCAACTGCGGCAACATCGATTGGACCTTCCTGGGCATGACCATGCCGATGTGGTCCGGCGTGTGGTTCGCGCTGCTGGCGCTGTGGGCGCTGGTGGTGTCGCTGCGCAAGGTCAAGCGCTGAAAATACAACGGGGTCGGATCCCTTTGCGCAAGCAAAGGGCTCTGACCTCACTGGCAGCCACGCGTGGCGTGGCTCTACTGTGAATCAGGGATCCGACCCCGCCCACCTCAGAAGTCCTGCTGCAGGCTCAGGTAGGCACCGCGGCGCGGGCCCCATTGCGGGGCGAACACGCCGACTCCGCCGCCATCACGCAACTGGTAGCTGCGATCCAGTGCATTGATCAACGCGACCTGCACGTGCAGCGGATGCCCGCTGTCGGCGTTGAAGTCGTGCCCGGCGCTGAGGTTCACCTGCAGGTAGGACGGCAGCTCGCCACCGTTGGGCACCGTGTCGGTATCAGAGCGCAGGCCGCTGCCGTACACATAGTTCGCACCGATGCGGTTGTGGCCGGCGAAGGCGTAGCTGAAGCCACCCGACGAGGTCAGCTTCTGGTCGTGGTCCAGGTGGATCCAGTGGGCGGCCACATAGGCCAGGGCCTCCGGATCGAGGTTGTATTGGCTGGTGATGACGTCGGTACCGATGGCCTTGTTCAGGGCTGCGTTGAAGTAGGCACTGAAGGGACCGTTGCTGTAGTCGGCGCTGAATTCCAGGCCGCGGATGTGGCCGCGACGGTAGTTGAACGTTGAGTAGATGTAGGCGGCGCCGAACTGGCCTTCGTCCTGCAGGCGCGAGACGCGGCGGTCATAGGCATCCAGGCCCAGGGTCAGGTGGTCGCCGACCTGCTGGGAGACGCCGATGTCGTAGTAGTCGCTGCGCTCGGCAAGCGGAATGTTGTTGCCACCGGACGGCTGCGCGTTGGTGGTGCCGTCATACAGACTGATGTCGCTGGTGGCGATCAGCTCGCTCGCCGGCGGGGTGAAGTAGCGCGAGTAGCCGGCGTGCACGGTGGTGCTGTCGCTGGCCGTCCAGACCACGCCCAGGCGCGGGCTGAGCTGGCCCTCGGTCTGGCCGAAGGCCTTGTAGCGGTCACCGCGCAGGCCGTAATTGACCGTCCAGTCCTCGCCGATCTTCCACTCGTCCTGCACGTAGACCGCCATCGTGGTGGCCTTGAACGCGCTGCTGTCGGCAATCTGCAGCGGCGTGGTGCTGGTCTGTGCGCCGTCGTCGTCGACCGGGAACACCCAGCTGTTGTTGCTGGCGCGGGCACGCTCCTGGTTGCCGTACACGCCATAGCGCAGCGTGTGGTTGTCGCCCAGCGGCGTGGAGAAATCCGCCTGCAGCGTGTTGGCGCGGTTGCTGCGCTGGACCTGCGAGGCGACGCCACTGAACACCAGGTCGCCGGCCACGTCGGGATTGAAGCCGACATCGCTGTACCGCTGCCCGGCCGAGACCTGGTACGCGGTCTCGCCCAGCGTTCCCTGCAGCACCAGCATGCCGAAGCGGGTGGTCTCGCGCTGCGTCTCATCCAGCTGGCTGGAATCGAAGGTGGAGGTGTCCAGGTAGCCGAACTGCGGAGTCTGGCCCGGGTTGACCGGAATCTGGAAGCGGTTGTTGGAGAAGCCGGCGAACACACTCAGGCGGGTCGTGTCGTTGACCAGATAGGTCAGGTCGGCGAAGGCCTTGCCCTGATGGGTGTCGTCATGTTCCGGCCTGCGCGAGCTGGTCGGGTTTTCCAGGCCGACGTCGTTCTGGTCGTAGTTGCCGGTCAGGAACCAGCTCCAGCGCCCCTGCGAGCCCCACCACGAGGCATTCGGGTTGACCTTGCCGAACGAGCCAGTGGTGATGCCGACGCTGCCGCCATTGCCGAGCTCGGCGCCGCTGCGGGTGGTGATGTCGACCACCGCGGCGGTGCGCTCGCCGAACTGCGCCGGCAGCGCGCCGTCCATCAGGCGGATGCTCCTGATCGTGCGCGCGTCCAGGGTCTGGCCGAAACCGGAGATGGACTCGGGCAGCAGCACGCCGTTGATGCGGTACTGCAGATTGGCGTGATCGCCGCGCACGTGCACGCCACCGTAGGAATCCTGGACCACGCCCGGCGCCTGCAGCAGCACCTGGCTGAGCGGCGCGGACGCGCCCAGCGGCTGCTTCTGGATGTCTTCGGCGGTGATCTGGTACTGGCTGCTGCCGATGTCGGGCGACAGCGCGTTGCGCGCCTGGTCGAGCTGGGCGCTGACGGTAACCGTGTCGAGGTCCTTCACCGGCGCGGCATCCGTGGCGGCATCCGCGGCCAGGGCGAGGGAGGGCAGGCTGGCCAGAGCCAGGGCGAGGGTGATGCCGGTAGCGAGCAGGGAGGGCTTCATGGCGGATGGGCTGTGGAAGGAGCCGGAAGAAGGGATGGGGGTGTTACTTCGTAACACTGCGGAGCGAATCATGCGCCTGTCAGGTCGGCTGTGGTCATGCGGTTTGTGGCCGATCGCATTGCCCTTTCCCCGGTGTTCAGTGATGTGCAGAAGGGCCTGGGCCTTTGCGGAGGAGGCCGGCTCTGCGACCATGACCGCCCCCCACCCCGGAATCCTGCAATGAGCCTGTCCGCCGTTCCGCCCGTCTCCGATCCCGCTGCGAGCGCCGCCGGCGCTGGCTGGTCGCCGGAGAGCTGGCGTGGCAAGACCGCCCTGCAGATGCCGACCTATCCCGATCCCATCGCGCTGGACGCCGCCCTGCACGAGCTGAAGCGGCTGCCGCCGCTGGTGACCTCGTGGGAGATCCTGGCCCTGAAGCAGCAGCTGGCCGACGCGCAGGAAGGCAAGCGCTTCCTGTTGCAGGGCGGTGACTGCGCCGAGAATTTCAGCGACTGCGAATCGGGCACGATCTCCAACCGGCTGAAGGTGCTGCTGCAGATGAGCCTGGTGCTGGTGCACGGCCTGCGCCAGCCGGTGATCCGTGTTGGTCGTTTCGCCGGCCAGTACGCCAAGCCGCGCTCGGCCGATACCGAGACCCGCGATGGCGTGACCCTGCCGAGCTACCGCGGCGACGTGATCAATGCGCCGGCGTTCACCGAGGCCGCGCGCCTGCCGGACCCGAAGCGGATGCTGCAGGCCCACGCGCATTCGGCGATGACGATGAACTTCGTGCGGGCGCTGATCGACGGTGGCTTCGCCGACCTGCACCATCCCGAGTACTGGAACCTGGAGTGGGTGCGGCATTCGCCGTTGGCCGCCGAGTACCAGAAGATGGTGGCCTCCATCGGCGACGCGGTGCACTTCATGGAGACCCTGGCCGGGGCCCGCGTGCACAACCTCAACCGCATTGATTTCTACACCTCGCACGAAGCGCTGCTGCTGCCCTACGAGCAGGCGCTGACCCGGCAGGTGCCCCGCCAGCAGGGCTGGTTGAACCTGAGCACGCATTACCCGTGGATCGGCATGCGCACCGCCGCGCTGGATGGCGCGCACGTGGAGTACCTGCGTGGCGTGCGCAATCCGATCGCGATCAAGGTGGGCCCGTCGGTGCAGCCGGACCAGCTGCTGCGCTTGATCGACGTGCTGAATCCGGATGACGAACCCGGCCGCCTGAGTTTCATCCACCGCATGGGCGCGGCGCAGATTGCCGAGAAGCTGCCGCCGCTGCTGGACGCGGTGAAGCGCGATGGCCGTCGTGTGTTGTGGGTGTGCGATGCGATGCACGGCAACACCGAGAGCACGGCGAACGGCTTCAAGACGCGTCGCTTCGACAACGTGCGCGGCGAGGTGGAGATGTCCTTCGACCTGCATGCGGCGGCGGGCACGCGGCTGGGGGGCGTGCACCTGGAGCTGACCGGCGAGGACGTGACCGAATGCACCGGCGGTGCGCGGGAGCTGACCGAGCGTGACCTGGAGCGTGCGTACCGGTCGACGGTGGACCCTCGGTTGAACTACGAGCAGTCGCTGGAGATTGCGATGGCGATCGTGCGCAAGCAGGAGCAGGTTCGGTAGGTTTTTGCTGCAGGGCTTGCAGCCCTGCACCTGCTGCGAGCCAGAGCAACGTCAAAAGCTGGGTGTCCGTGGGTTGGCGGGGCGGTGTGGGTGGGCGGGACACGCCGAGAACCCATCCATGGAGGACCCGAGTGGCCCAAAAAAGAAGCACACAGAAAAGCACACAACACCC
>NZ_JBXFWG010000023.1:0-63068 GCF_056854535.1 Stenotrophomonas sp. STEN054
ATGGGCTCGGCTCTACAGCGTGGCGGTGCCGGTAGATCCACGCCATGCGTGGATGCTCTGAATCCGAGCGCCGAAGCAGCCGAGCATGGGCTCGGCTCTACAGCGTGGCGGCGCCGGTAGATCCACGCCATGCGTGGATGCTCTGAATCCGAGCGCCGAAGCAGCCGAGCATGGGCTCGGCTCTACAGCGTGGCGGTGCCGGTAGATCCACGCCATGCGTGGATGCTCCGAATCCGAGCGCCGAAGCAGCCGAGCATGGGCTCGGCTCTACAGCCTGGCGGTGCCAGTAGATCCACGCCATGCGTGGATGCTCCGAATCCGAGCGCCGAAGCAGCCGAGTAGGGGCTCGGCTCTACAGCCTGGCGGTGCCGGTAGATCCACGCCATGCGTGGATGCTCCGAGTTCGAGGGCCGAAGCAGCCGAGCATGGGCTCGGCTCTACACGATCAACCGAGGCAGTAATCAGCTGCCGCGAACGAGACGGGGATCGGCCACGTGGGCGTCATCCCAGCCACGACGCACAGCGGCGCGGGCCTGCTCCCATTCCAGGCGGCTCTTACCGCGTTCGCTGGCCCAGCGGCCCTGCAGCTCGGCCTCGACCTGCTCGTAGGCGCGAATGATCTGGTCAGCGCGCGTTTCCTGCGCACGCGCGGCGTGGCCGATGCGATAGGCAGGTTCGTAGTCGTCAAAGAGCAGGGTATCGTCGTAATAGGGCTCGGCGGTATAGCGATCGCGCCAGTAGTCAGTGAAGGTATCGCGCGGGGTGCTGTCATCCGGCACGCGGCCGGGAATCTGGTAGTCGGGCATCGGTCAGGCTCCGTGTGAGGGCGAGGCTTGATCGTGCACATTCGCCGGTTAACGGCCCGGGCCGGTTACGTGAAGATCAGGTTTGTAGCGTCGAGCATCGCTCGGCGCTACAGGTCTGGTTGGCGCGGCAACTTGTAGATCACCGCACCGATGACGAAGGCGACCAGCGCGGCGGCGATGTTCTGCCAGCTGGCACTGGCGAACAGCGCCACGCACAGCAGCAGCGCCAGCACCGGAATGAGCGGGCCACCGGGCAGCTTCAGCGCGCCCGGCCGGTCGGCGTAGCGCTTGGCCAACACCAGCACTGCCGCGGCCGTGCCGATGTAGGCGAACAGGCGTGTGGTCATCGACAGCAGGGCCAGCTGCACGAACGAACCGGACAAGGCCAGCCCCAGTGCGATCAGCCCCTGGCAGAAGATCGCCGCGGCCGGCGTGCGGAAGCGCGGATGCACCTGCGCCAGCACCTTCGGGCCGTAGCCATCGCGGGCCAGGGCGAACAGGAAGCGCGGACCCATCATCATCGTGTTGCTGTTGGTGCCGAGAATGGAGATGGTCGCGCCGACGGTGAGGATCAGTGCCAGGGCTTCGCCACCGAAACCGGCCGCGGCATCGGCCAGCGGCGTGGCCGAACTGGCCAGGCCGGCCAGCGTGCCCTGCGCCACCAGCTGCACCGCGCCGTAGATGACGGTGACGGTGACGATCATGGTGATCAGCGCGAACGGGATGTCGCGTCGCGGGTTGCGGTATTCACCGGCTGCGGCCGGGATGTTCTCGAAACCGGCGTAGGCGTACAGCAGCAGGAGCGCGGCCTCGCCCATGCGCTGCAGGTCGTGCGGGTCCGGGCGCTGGCCGGAGAACGCCAGCTGCGGGTCGATGTAGAACGCGCCGATGGCCACGAACAGCAGCAGGGGCAGCATCTTGCCGATGACCAGCACGATGCCGGTACGCGCCGCCGAGCGCACGCCGAGGATGTTGACCCCGGTGAGGAAGCCCAGCGATACCACGATCACCGCGATGCGGCCCATGCCGGCGCCGGCCCACGGCCAGAAGCGCGCGACTGCATCGGCCAGCGCATTGCTGAGCGCGGCGGCCGAACTGATGCGGGTCAGCCAGATCATCCAGCCGATCTCGAAGCCGGCGAAGCGGCCGAACGCCTCGCGCGCATACAGGTAACTGCCGCCGGGCTCATCGAAGTAGCTGGCGGCCTGCGCGTAGCACAGCACCAGCAGCGCGACGACGATGCCGGCGGCGACCACGCCCCACAGGCTGAAGGGGCCGAGCAGGGCGACGGTGGCGGCGGGCAGCAGGTAGATGCCGCTGCCGATCACATCGTTGATCGACAGGCCGACGATCTGCCAGCGGCTGACCGCGCGCTGCAGCTGCGGTTCGTCCTGGGCGTTCACCGCCGTGCTCCGGTCAGTGCGGGCAGCTGCCACTGCGCCTGCAGGCGCGTGTACTCGGTGCGCGGCAGCAGTACGAAGCGCGGCGTGTCCTGCGGCCGCAGCCAATCCAGCAGCGCCTGCATGCGCGCCTGCGGCATGGCCGTACAGCCAGCAGTGACCTCACCGGGCTGGCGCCACAGGTGGGCGAAGATGCAGCTGCCCTTGCCGGGCTGGTTCTGCGGGTTGTGCGCGATCACGAAGCCTTCCTGGTAGCGCACGTCGCCCTTGTCGTGCAGGTCCAGCCGCATCGGTTCGGTGGAGCCTTCGACGGCGGCGCGGCCGACCTTGGCCGCATCGACGATCCGGTTGTAGAACGGCGAGGCCGGCACATCCATGCAGTAGCTGCTGTCGAGCATCGGCTGGTAGGCCATCGCGGTACCCGGGCGCGTGCCGGCGTAACCGAACGCACCGCCCAGCGCGAACACGCCAGCCGGGCTGCGGCCATCACCTTCCTGCTTCTGCGGGCCGTTGCCCTGCGCCGGGTGCAGGCCCAGGCCCCAGGCGCTGCCGCTGCGGCCCAGCGACACCGGGAACGCCGTACCCTGCGCGCGCCAGCCCTTGCCGTCGCGGACGAAGGCCTGCAGCTGGCCCTGTGTGCTGTCCCAGCCCTCGCTGGTCACCACGATCAATTGCCGCGCGCCATCCAGTGGCGCTGCGTGGAGGGACAGCGACGCGGCCAGCAGCAGCGCGGCGGTGACAAGGCGGGACAGCGGCTTCATCAGCAGGCGCTCCGGTCAGGAATCCAGCAGGTGGTCGATCCGCTCCAGGTTCACCGCGAGTTGCCGCTGGCGATCTGGATTGGCGTGGCAGAGCAGCACGAACAGGAAGTCGAGCAGGGCATGCATGGCGCTACGGTACAGCAGCTGCGCCACCTGCGGCGTGCGGTCGTAGGCGCAGACGCCCAGCGAGGCATCGGCGTGCGCGCGCAGCGGATTGGCGGTGTGGCGGGTGATCGACACCACCTTGCCGCCCATGTTCTGGAACTGCCGCGACAGCTGCGAAAGCTGCGGCAGGCTGCCGTATTCGGAAAACACCAGCAGCGCGTCGCGCGGGCGTGCGGCCGACAGGTTGGCCAGCAGCAGCACCGGATCGGTGTGCGGCACCACCAGCAGGCCGAGCAGGGACAGCCGCATGGCGAACTCGCGGGCGAACAGGCCGTCATCGCCCAGCCCGAACACGAACAGCTTGGGCGCACCGTCCAGCAGCTGCACGATGCGTTCGATCTCCTCGCGCGGGTTGGCCTGGCGGGTCTCTTCCTCGGCCTGGGCCTTGCTGCGGCGCAGGGCATCGCCCAGGCGCAGGTAGTGATCGGCGCTGTCCGGTTCGTCCGGCGCCTGCTGCGGGTCGGCACCGGCGCGGGCCACGTCCTGGCCGATGGAGTACTTCAGGTCCGGGTAGCCCTTGAAGCCCAGCTTCTGGCTGAACTTGACCACGCTGGACTGGCTGATGCCCAGCGCGCTGGCCAGCTGCTGCGAGGAGTAGTCGCGCAGCAGATGGGCGTTGTCGAGGATGAAATCGGCAATGCGGCGTTCGATGGCCGACATCTGCCCGCGCTCGGTTCGGATTTTCAGCAGGGGCGGCATGCGGGGTGTCCGGGCGTGGGTAGGCGCGTTGCGGCTGGCAGCGTGGAGCGTGTCATGGGATGGGTCGGGGGGGGGGGGGGGCGGGGGCGGGTGCGGGGCGGGCGCACACGCGGGGTGGGGGGGGGCCCGCCGTGGCGGGCACCCCGACCCCGCCGCGCGCCCCCCCCCCCCCCCCCCCGCTACCGGGTTGCTACAATCACCGCTCTGTTTTCCCCCAACGCACCGGAGCGACCATGTCCCGCCAGATCATCAACACCGAAAACGCGCCTGCCGCCATCGGCCCGTACTCGCAGGCCGTGCGCGCCGGCAACACCGTGTACTTCTCCGGCCAGATTCCGCTGGACCCGGCCACCGGCGACATCGTCGGCGTGGGTGACGTGGAAGCGCAGGCCCGCCGCGCCTTCGACAACCTCAAGGCCGTGGCCGAAGCCGCTGGTGGTTCGCTGGACAAGGTCGTGCGCCTGGGCCTGTACCTGACCGACCTGGCCGAATTCGCCAAGGTCAACGCCGTCATGCAGGACTACTTCCAGGCCCCGTTCCCGGCCCGTTCCACCATCGAAGTCTCCGGCCTGCCGAAGGGCGCCAACTTCGAGGTCGACGCGGTGATGGTCATCGACTGACCCACCCGTGGCACGCAAGGCGGCGGTCACCCCGGTACTGTCACCGTCCGGCGAAGCATCCCTGGCGATGCTGGCCGGCGTGGGCCCGGCCGTGGCCGCCAAACTGCAGGCGCGGGGCCTGGCCACCCTGCAGGATCTGTGGCTGCACCTGCCGCTGCGCTATGAAGACCGCACCCGGCTGACCCGCATCGAAGACCTGCGCCCGGGCGTGCCTGCGCAGGTGGAAGTGCGGGTCACCGCGGTCGAACGCGGCATGCGGTACCGGCCCATGCTGAAGGTGGCGGTGGAAGACGAAGGGCGGGGCACCCTGGTGCTGCGCTTCTTCCACTTTCGCCAGCAGCAGGTCGGCCAGTTCGCGGTGGGCAACCGGCTGCGCTGCTTCGGCACGCCCAAGCCCGGCCACCTCGGCCTGGAAATCGTCCACCCCAGCTACCAGGTGCTGGGCCGCAACGACGATCCCGAACTCGGCGACCGCCTCGACCCGGTATATCCCACCGTGGAAGGCGTCGGCCCGATGACCCTGCGCAAGCTCATCGGCCAGGCCCTGGACCGCCTGCCCGAGGAAAGTACGCTGGAACTGCTGCCCACGGGCTGGCTCGGTGGCCTGGGTTTGCCCTCGCTGCGCAGCGCGCTGCTGACCGTGCACCAGCCGCCACCGGATGCCGATCTGGCCGCGCTGGCCGCAGGCACCCATCCGGCGCAGCGGCGTCTGGCGATGGAAGAACTGCTGGCCCATCACCTCAGCCTGCGCCGCCAGCGCATCGCGTTGCAGGCGCATCACGCGCCGCCGCTGGCAGGTCCGGGCAAGCTGGCCAAGGCCCTGCTGAAGCAGCTGCCGTTCGCGCTGACCGGCGCGCAGGCACGCGTGTTCAAGCAGATCCGCGAAGACCTCGCACGCCCCAGCCCGATGCTGCGGCTGGTGCAGGGTGACGTCGGTTCCGGCAAGACCGTGGTGGCCGCGCTGGCTGCCATGCTGGCGGTGGAGCAGGGCAAGCAGGTAGCGTTGGCCGCACCCACCGAACTGCTGGCCGAACAGCACCTCAACAATCTGCGCGGCTGGCTGGAGCCGCTGGGCGTGCGCGTCTGCTGGCTGGCCGGCAAGGTCACCGGCAAGGCGCGCGCCAAGGTAATCGAGCAGGTCGCCAACGGCGAAGCGCAGGTGGTGGTCGGCACCCACGCGCTGATGCAGGACGCGGTGGTGTTCCAGGACCTGGCCCTGGCCATCGTCGATGAGCAGCACCGCTTCGGCGTGCACCAGCGGCTGGCCCTGCGTGACAAGGGCGCGGGCGCGCACAGCGTGCCGCACCAGCTGGTGATGACCGCCACGCCCATCCCGCGCACGCTGGCGATGTCCGAATACGCGGACCTGGATGTATCGGCCATCGACGAACTGCCACCCGGCCGCACCCCGGTGCAGACCGTGGCGCTGAACAACGATCGTCGTCCCGAACTGATCGAACGCATCGCGTTGGCTTGCCAGGAAGGGCGCCAGGTGTACTGGGTCTGCACGCTCATCGAGGAAAGCGAAGAGCTGGATGCCACCCCGGCGCAGGCCACCTACGAATCGCTGCAGGCACTGCTGCCCGGCGTGCGCGTGGGCCTGGTGCATGGCCGCCTGAAAGCCGCGGAAAAACTGGCGACGATGGTCGCGTTCAAGGCCGGCGAGATCGACCTGCTGGTGGCCACCACGGTCATCGAAGTAGGCGTGGACGTACCCAATGCCTCGCTGATGGTGATCGAGAACGCCGAGCGTCTCGGCCTGGCCCAGCTGCACCAGCTGCGCGGTCGGGTGGGGCGTGGCTCGGCGGTATCGCGCTGCGTGCTGCTGTACCAGGCGCCGCTCTCGCAGATGGCACGCGAGCGCCTGCAGACCATGCGCGAAACCAACGATGGATTTGTCATCGCCGAGAAGGATCTGGAACTGCGCGGCCCCGGCGAACTGCTGGGTACCCGCCAGACCGGCCTGGCCGGTTTCCGCATTGCCGACCTCGCGCGCGACGCCGGCCTGCTGCCGGGCGTGCACGATCTGGCCGAACGCCTGCTGGCGCAGCAACCCGCGCTGGCCGACCGCGTGGTCAACCGCTGGATCGGCACCGCCGTCCGTTACGCCTCGGCGTAAGGCGCCGGGCGCACGACGAATCGGTAGCGCCGGGCCATGCCCGGCGGCCGTTCGCGCACCGGGGTCGGATCCCTTTGCTGCGCAAAGGCCTCTGACCCCATCCACGACGCGACCGATCATCCACGCATGGCGTGGATCTGCTGGGCATCGGGCTACGCCGCCGTCAACTGCGTGCCCACATATTCAGACAACCCCCGGCAGGCGAGCAGCAGGCCTTCGCGCACGTCATCGCCGACGTTCTGCACCTCTTCACCATCCACGCGCAGGCGTTCACCGGCGTGCAGCATTTCCAGCAGCAACGTCAGGCCCGCCGCCGCGCGGTCGATGCGGGCCAGGGCCATGCATTGGCCCGCCGAATGCCGCTTCCAGCGTGCGCGCCAAGGCATCGGGGATGCTGGCGGTGGCATCGCCCAGGGTGGCGAACAGCAGGGGATAGTGGGAAGCAGTCATGTCGGCAATCCTCATGCACAAGCCAGGAAGCCACCAACGCGCAGGCGTAGGTGGCGGGCGGTGAGTGGTTGCAATACCGGTGACCAATGCTGATAAGCCGGTGGGCACGAGGCCCCCACGCACCGCCCGCCATGGAACGTGCGGACGGATCGCCTGCCGGACGCCACGCAATTTCCAAGCGGCCCTTGTGGTCTCAATGAGGATTGTTTGAAACCTCGAAAATGCGTGCAACCGGAGGGTGGGTGCGTGTTTGGGTTGATCGCGTCAAGTCGCGTGGCCCGGGCGCAAGGAGGCAGAGCCCTTGCCTGGTGGGCACGGGATCCGACCCTCGAGTAGCGCCGGTCCATGCCCGGCGGCCGTTCGCGCACCACCTGTAGAGCCGAGCCCATGCTCGGCTGCCCTTCGCGCTGCGCGCGTAAGTCAAGCATGGGCTCGACTCTTCAGAGGCCGCAGCCGACCAGTTTCATGTTCATCCCCCCCCCCGGCACAGGGTGGTCTTGCAACGGTCATCAACCCGGTCCACACTTCGTTGCCGATCTGAAGACGGCAACGATGACCCACAAGATCCCGCTGTTGATCGACACCGACCCCGGTGTGGACGACGCACTGGCCCTGCTGATGGCCTTCGCCGATGAACGGCACGACGTGGTGGCCCTGACCATCGCCGCCGGCAATGTCGGCCTCGACTACACCGTCCGCAACGCCCTCAAGCTCTGCGACATCGTCGGCCGCACCGACGTGCCGGTGTTCGCTGGCAGCCCCGATCCGCTGATCCACCCCTCGATGGACGCTGCCCACGTGCACGGCCGCGACGGCTATGGCGATGTCGACCTGCCGCCGCCGAGCCGCCAGGCCGAGGCCGAGCACGCCGCGCTGGCCATCCTGCGCCTGTCGCACCAGTACGCCGGCGAGCTGATGCTGGTGATGCTTGGCCCGCTGACCAACCTCGCGCTGGCGCTGAAGCTGGATCCGACCCTGCCCCAGCGCATCAAGCGCATCGTGGTGATGGGCGGTGCCGTCACCTGCCACGGCAACATCACCCCGGCCGCTGAATTCAACATCGCCTTCGACCCCGAAGCCGCGCATGTGGTGTTCACCTCGTTCAAGCACCTGCTGGTGTCCGACTGGGAGGCCACGGTCGCCCACGGCCTGCCGCTGGAGCAGGCGGAGCAGTGGCTGCAGGCAGATTCCGACCGCGCACGCTTCTATGAGCTGATCTCGCGCAAGACCCGCGCGCTGTCCGAAGACGCCAAGGGTGGCCGCTGGTACACCGCCGATGCGGTGGCCATGGCCTGGGCGCTGAACCCGGAAGGCCAGCTGCAGGTGGAATCGCGTCCGCTGAACGTGGAGCTGAACGGTACGTTCAGCCGCGGCGCCACCATCGTCGACTGGAACCGCCAGACCGGCCAGCCGGACAACTGCGACCTGCTGATGGCCTACGACCAGGCCCGTTTCGAGGCCCTGGTCCGGCAGGCGCTGGGCGCCAATTGATTCCGATGTGCGGACACCGGTTGCCCCGCGCGGCAACCGGTGTTTATAATGCCGCTCTTGACCACCAGCCCATTTACGGTGTGAGCCCATGAAGGCCGATATCCATCCGAACTACCGCGACGTCGTCTTCGAAGACGTCACTTCCGATTTCAAGATCCTGACCCGCTCCACCATGGCGACCAAGGAAACCACCACCTGGACCGACGGTAATGAATACCCGCTGGTCAAGGTCGAAATTTCCTCGGCTTCGCACCCGTTCTACACGGGCAAGCACAAGGTGATCGACACCTCGGGCCGTATCGACAAGTTCCAGAAGCGCTACGCGCGCTGATCCGTCGATCCAGCTTCGAACCGACGGCCGCGCTTTGCGCGGCCGTTTGTTTTTGTCCGGCGCCCGCCCAACGGGCGTTTGGAATGGCGGAACAGACCGTTCAGGGGATGGCGTCTTTGCCCATCAAGGCCGCTTGAAGGCAGGGTTGCCCGTGCCCGTCGTCTACGACTTCCGTCTAGCACCCGACAAATGCTGCTGTGCGATAATGACCTGATCCCCGGCACAGGCCGAGGACGTCATTCACGTGCCTGACCAATGCGCTTGGGCAGGCGCCTTCCCATGAAGGAGCGCACACAGTGTCCGATCTTGATCAGGTCACGCTCAACGCCGGCGATAAGTCGGTCGTTCTGCCCGTCATCAAACCCACCCTCGGCAACGACTGCGTCGACATCGCGAAGCTGACCAAGGAAACGGGGTATTTCACCTACGATTCCGGCTTTACCGCGACGGCCAGCTGCAAGTCTGCCATCACCTACATCGACGGCGACAAGGGCGTGCTGCTGTACCGCGGCTACCCCATCGAGCAGCTGTCGGAAAAGTCGAGCTACGTCGAAGTGGCCTACCTGCTGATCAACGGCGAGCGCCCGAGCGCCGAGCAGCTGAAGGCCTTCACCGACGAGCTGGCTGCCGAAGCCAACGTCGATGACTCGATCAACACCCTGATCGGCAGCTTCGCCAAGGATGCCCACCCGATGGCCATCCTGACCGCCGCCATCGCGCAGCTGTCGGGCATCTACCACGCCTCGCTGGACCTGTCCGACGCCGAACAGCGCCGCCAGGCCGCCGTTCGCCTGATCGCCAAGGTGCCGACCCTGTCGGCGCTGATCTACCGCCACGGCAAGGGCCTGCCGGCCAACAAGCCGGACACCTCGCTGGATTACGTCAGCCGCTTCCTGAAGCAGACCTTCGAGTCGGCCGATGGCCAGTACGATCTGAACCCGGACGTGGTCAAGGCGCTGGACCTGCTGTTCATCCTGCACGCCGACCACGAGCAGAACGCCTCGACCTCGACCGTGCGCCTGGTCGGTTCGACCGGTGCCAACCCGTACGCGTCGGTCGCCGCTGGCGTCACCGCGCTGTGGGGTCCGGCCCACGGCGGTGCCAACGAAGCCGTGCTGAAGATGCTGGAAGAGATCGGCACCGCCGACAACGTCGAGTCCGCCGTGGTCAAGGCCAAGGACAAGACCTCCGGCTTCCGTCTGATGGGCTTCGGCCACCGCGTCTACAAGAACTTCGACCCGCGCGCCAAGGTCATCGGTGAGATGACCGGCAAGGTGCTCAAGCAGCTGGGCGTGCAGGATCCGCTGCTGGACGTGGCCGTGAAGCTGGAACAGGCCGCGCTGCAGGACGAGTACTTCGTCGCCCGCAAGCTGTACCCGAACGTCGATTTCTACAGCGGCATCATCTACAAGGCGCTGCAGATCCCGACCGAAATGTTCACCGTCATGTTCGCTCTGGGCCGTACCTCCGGCTGGGTGTCGCATTGGCTGGAACAGCAGGTCGACCCGGAAATGAAGATCGGCCGTCCGCGCCAGGTCTACACCGGCAGCGACGTGCGCGACTACCAGGGCTGATCGCCTGCGGTAGGTTGTGCTGAGAGCGCCCCGCATCCGCGGGGCGTTTTTTTGTAGCAAACCTGGTAGGTGCGGACCGTTGGTGCGCACGATTTCGGCGCCCGCGCAAAACCATCCACGCATGGCGTGGATCTACTACCGTGCTCGTCAATTCCACCGCAAGCCGGTAGCGCCGGGCCATGCCCGGCGGCTCCTGCTTTGGTAGGTGCGGACCATTGGTCCGCACGATTTCGGCGCCCGCGCAAAACCATCCACGCATGGCGTGGATCTACTGCCGCTCGGCATCGGGCCATACCCACGGCGCGGGTCCACCACGCCGGTAGCGCCGGGCCATGCCCGGCGGCCCCTGCTTTGGTAGGTGCGGACCGTTGGTGCGCACGATTCCGGCGCCCGCGCAAACCATCCACGCATGGCGTGGATCTACTGCCGCTCGGCATCGGGCCATACCCACGGCGCGGGTCCACCACGCCTGGTAGCGCCGGGCCATGCCCGGCGGCTCCTGCTTTGGTAGGTGCGGACCGTTGGTGCGCACGATTTCGGCCCGCGCAAAACCATCCACGCATGGCGTGGATCTACTGCCGTGCGCGTCAATTCCACCGCAAGCCGGTAGCGCCGGGCCATGCCCGGCGGCCCCTGCTTTGGTGGGTGCGGACCGTTGGTGCGCACGATTTCGGCCCGCGCAAAACCATCCACGCATGGCGTGGATCTACTGACGCTCGGCGCCGGAACCGTGCCCTGGTAGTGCGGAGCGTTGGTCCGCACGATTTCGGTGCCCGCGCAAAAAACATCCACGCATGGCGTGGATCCGCACGCCCGACAGCGCCGGACCATGTCCGTCGGCGTCAACGCGGCAAGACCGCGTGATTTACAGGTCTCACCAGCTTCACAAGCCCTCGCGCAGCCTCGTTGTGGCCAGCTGCACCCGCAGCACTGCCATGGAGCGTCAACCGCATGAACACCCGATTCGACCCACCCGAGCGCGGACCGCTTGGTCCTGACGTCGCCACCGTCGTCACCGCACCCATCGTGGCGCCGCCCAGCGAGAGCGCCGTGTCCTGGGGCGCCATCTTTGCCGGTGCCGCCGCTGCCGCCGCACTCTCCCTCATCCTGCTGATTCTTGGCGTCGGCCTTGGCCTGTCGTCGGTGTCTCCGTGGTCATTCGAGGGCGTCAGCAAGGAAACCTTCGGCTGGTCCAGTGTGGCCTGGCTGACCTTTACCGCACTGGCCGCCTCCGGCCTGGGCGGCTACATCGCCGGCCGTCTGCGTACCAAGTGGACCCAACTGCACGGTGACGAGACCTACTTCCGCGATACCGCACATGGCTTCGTGTCGTGGGCCGTAGCCACCCTGCTTACCGCTGGTCTGCTGACCTCGGCCATCGGTGGTGTGCTGGGTGCCGGCGCCAAGGTTGCAGGCGCCACTGCAGGTGCTGCAGCGTCCACCGCAGGTGTTGCCGCGGCCGGTGCCGGTGCGGCAGCTGCGGGTGCGCCGGAAGGCGACCTCAACTATTGGGTGGATTCGCTTTTCCGTAATGCAACTGCTCCTGGCCCGGACGCAGCCGTTGCGCCGCCGGCCCCGCCTGCACCGGGCGCCGCCCCGGGCAATGCCCCGATGGACCCGGCTGCACCGCCGCCGCCGGTTGCCGCAACTGCCGGGCCGCGTGATGCCCGCATGGCCCCGCCGCCGCGCCCGATGCCGGGCAATGGCCCGACGGGGGACCGTCGTGAGGTGCGTGCCGAAGTGAACCGCATCATCGTCAACAGCCTGCAGGGTGATGGCCTGGATCCGGCCGACACGCAGTACCTGGCCAGCCTGATCGCCCGCGAGACCGGCATGGGCCAGGCCGAAGCCCAGGCCCGCGTAACCGATGTGCAGACCCGCATGCGTGCCGCGCTGGAGAAGGCCAAGAACACCGCCAAGCAGGCCGCAGACGATGCCCGCAAGGCGACGGCCTACGCTGCGCTGTGGTTGTTCATCACCCTGCTGATCGGCGCGTTCTTCGCCAGCCTCAGCGCCACCTGGGGCGGCCGCCGCCGCGACCTGTAATCCGTATCCCATGCAAGGAGATCTGCCATGAAAATGATTCTGCTCTGGATGTTGGGCGTGCCGATTCCGTTGTTGATCCTGTACGCGATCTTCTTCTGAAGAACCGCTGTTGAATGACCAAGCATCAGGCCGCCGAAAGGCGGCCTGATGTTTTTTGGGGAATGTCCGGCGGCGGGGCATGATGCCGCTCGACAGTAGCGCCGGGCCTTGGCCGGCGGCCTTTCTGCGTTTGTTGGGTATCTGCAAAAAGCATCCACGCATGGCGTGGCTCTACTGCGTCTCTGTGCGCATGCCGGTAGCGCCGGGCCGTGACCGGCGGCTTTGCCGCGTGCGACGGGTAGCTGCAAAGCGCATCCACGCATGGCGTGGCTCTACTGCGTTTCTGTGCGCATGCCGGTAGCGCCGGGCCGTGCCCGGCGGCCTTTCTGCGTTTATTGGGTATCTGCAAAGCGCATCCACGCATGGCGTGGCTCCACTGCGTCTCTGTGCGCATGCCGGTAGCGCCGGGCCGTGCCCGGCGGCTTTTCTGCGTTTGTTGGGTGTCTGCAAAAAGCATCCACGCATGGCGTGGCTCTACTGCGGCCTGTACGCATTCCCGTAGCGCCGGGCCGTGCCCGGCGGCATTGCTGCGCGCGTTGGGTAGCGGCAAAAGCATCCACGCATGGCGTGGCTCTACTGCGGTACGCGCGGTGCGGCTTGAACGTCGCAATTGACCAGATTCGTCGCTACACCCTCCGCTCTGCAATGCATTTAATTGCATTCTTGATTGAGGAAAGTTGTATCTCTCGAAATATTTGATTGCTTTCAAGAATTGCGCTTAACAGGCCCATATTTAGGAATCGTTGAATAGATTCGGAAGCCAGAGAATTCCTACCATTCTCCCCGTCACTCCCCCCCACCTACGGCGGGCGTGGCGATGCTCCCCTCCCACCCTCCTTCCTCCGGGAGGGGAGCACCTTCCTTTCATTGTCCGAGAGAGACAACCGATGAATACCATTCTGAAGAAGGTCGCGCTGGCTGCAGCGCTGGCCACCGCTTCGCTGTCCGCGCACGCTGCTGAAGTCGATATCGCTGTCTGGGCTAACGTAGACCCCACGCTGGCTCTACTCAAAGCAGATGGCACCGCCCTCGATGATTCGGTGCGGATGGCCCACAACCCTGTCAGCGGTCAGCTGGTGGACTGGACCGAGCGCGTTCGCATCTACAGCAATTCCCCCACCAGCGATATCGGAGTACGTCTGGGCGCCGACCCGATCCTGCTGCGCCAAGGCGGCGGCGCTGCCCCGGTGCCGCTGGCGGTCAGCCTGAACGGTGAGGCCCTGTCGACCACTGCACGCACCTACGACGCCAGCATGCTCTTCCCCGGTGGACTGGACGGCGCGTCCATCGCGATGGATCTGCGTATTGCCCACAGTGGCGCCGACAAGATCACCGTCGACGGCAGGTACGAGGGCATCGTCAACATCGTCATGGTCCAGGCTCCCTAACACCCAGCGTCAAACCCCGCGCCGGCCCGACCACCGGGCCGGCCGCTCCAGGCACCGCACCCATGAAAGCTCCCGCACCTGCCGTCACCCGGCTGGCGGTAGCGCTCGCCTTGTCGTTGGCCACGCCGCTGGTCGCGGCACGCGGCGTTCCCGTCGGTTTCGAGGATCTGGTTGAAGGCCAGACCGAACAACTCGACATCCGCCTGTTCGGCCGCAGTGCCGGGCTGTCGCCAGTGCGCGTCACCCTGGAACACGTGCAGCTGGAAGACCCCGCGCGCGTGCTGCAGGCGCTTGATCTGTCGCCCGAAGCGCAGGCCGCCTTGCTGCCCGCGCTGTCGCAGCCGCTGCCGCGCAACAGTCATCTGGCCTGCCGCTTCGGCGGCGCCGAGGCCGGTTGCGGTTACCTCGATCCGCCGGAGGACCCGTCCACCGTGCGCGCGCTGTACGACGAAGGCGAGGGTGCCGTGCGCCTGTTCGTGGCCAAGCAATGGATCACCGCCGAGCCTGCGGTCGAGCGCTTCCACCAGATCAGCAGCAATGCCGAAAATGCCTTCCTGCACCAGCAGACGCTCAACCTGAGCGGCGGCCGTGGCTACCAGGCGCTGACCGCGCAGGGCGCTGGCGTGCTGGGCCTGTTCCAGCGCGGCCACGTAGCAGTGGATTGGAACTTCAACAGCCAGCAGTACCGCGGTGGCCATCGGCGCCACGATTTCCAGTTCGACAACGCCTATTACCGCCATGACCTAGGCCCGCAGCACTACCTGCAGGCCGGGCGCATGGACCGCCGCAACCTGTCCAGCCCGCAGGGCGGCACCTTCAGTTTCAGCATGCTGCCGATGGGCCGCTTTGCCGGCCTGCGCATTGGCACCACCCAGGCCTACGTGGATACCGAGGCAGCCATCCAGACCACGCCGCTGACCGTGCTGCTGGCCCGCGATGCGCGCGTGGACGCCTTCGACGGCGAGCGCCTGCTGCAGAGCTTCTACCTGCAGGCTGGCATCAACGATCTGGACACGCGGCGTTTCCCGTTCGGCAGCTACACCGTCACCCTGCGCATCTACGAAGACGGCGTGCTGGTGCGCAGCGAAGACGCGCCGTTCGACAAGGGCGGCGACTGGGCCAACAGCAGCGTGCAGTGGTTCCTGCAGGGTGGCCGCCGCAACGAGCGCCGCAGCGATCGGTTCGATGGCGAAGCAGCCGCGATGGCGGGCCTGCGCGTGCCGATGGGTCGCGATGCAGCGCTCACCGCCGGCGTGGCCGACCTGGGCGGCTTCAGCTACGGCGAGCTGCGCGTTGACCTGCGCCACATGTTCAAAACCATGGACGTGCGTGCCAGCTTCAGCGGCATGCGCGGCAGCGATGGCAGCAATGGCCAGCAGCACCAGCTCTCCTACCGCCGCAAGGCTTCCTGGAACCTCTACCAGCAGCGCCTGCGCGGCCGCGCCTGCCAGTTTGAAAACGATACCCGCGACCGCCTGGCCTGCGCCGATTCGCTCAGTGCCTCGATGTCGCTGCCGGTGGCCGGTGGCAGCGCGTACCTGGCCTTCACCCGCCGACAGACCTGGAGCCGCGGCACCGTGCTGAACACCGATCCCGACGACCCGATGGCCGCGCTCGACCCGCTGCTGCCGTGGGAACCGCGCTACAGCCGCGAACCCAACCTCACCCGCACCTGGCAGGCCAGCTACAGCCGCGTGCTGCGCTGGCAGGAGTTCAGCGTCTCCACGCGCTTGGGCGTCTGGCAGCAGGGCACGCAGAGCAGCCTGCGCGACAGCCGCGACCGCGGCATCTTCATCAACCTCAGCCTGACCCGCCTGCAGCGCCGCGATATCGGCAGCACGCAGCGGCGCTACGCCGTGGATGTGCGCCAGCCGCAGCATGCCCGCCCGGATGTGAACTACAGCGCGGCGCAGACCGTGCGCCAGGAAGTGGACGCGCAGTACCGCGATGCCACGTTTGAACTGCGCGGCAACAACAGCGATCGCTACAGCGCATCGCTGGGCGCGCAGACCCAGAACAAGTACGGCCACACCGGTGCCAGCGTGGCGACGTTCCAGCAGCGTGGCGGCAGCGAACTGACCTACAGCGCCACGCACAGTTCCGGGCTGGCGCTGGGCCGCCGCGGCCTGTACTGGGGCGGTGGCCTGGGGGCCGACGCCGGGCTGGCCGTGCAGGTCGATGGCACCGACGATCTGGAACTGACGGGCGTGGCCGCCGAACTGCAGGTGGGTGGCCAGCGCCGCCAGCGCCTGGCCCTGGGCGAGCGCCGCCTGATGCCGCTGCCGGCCTACCAGCAGCACCGCGCCGAAGTGCAGGACGCCAGCGCACTGGACAGTGATGCCGCCATCCGCGTGACCGGTGTGGGTGGCGCGCGCCCAATGTTCCTGGCACCCGGCCGCCTGCTGCGCATGCCGGTGCCGATCGAGGTGACCTACACCTTCATCGGCAACGCACGCGACGTGGCCGGCGTGCCGCTGGGTGGCGCCCGCATTCTCAATGCCCCCGTGCCGGGCACCGGCAGCAACGGCGGCTTCGTGGCCGACTTCCCGCGCCGCGAACGCATGCTGTATCTGCTGCAGGACGACCGCCTGCTGCAGTGCCCATTGCAGGTACGCGAGCGCCGCAGCGTGGTGATGCTGGTGGGTGCGGTGAACTGCGAGCCGCTGGCCGTGGCGCAGCTACCGGCTGACATCCGCCAGCAGGCACGGGTGACCCGGCTGCTGCAGGAACAGGCGTTGATTGCAGGTACCCAGCAGACCGCTGCGACAGGAGGTACGCCATGAAGCGCGCGCTGCGTGGATTGATGTGGGTGATGTTGAGCACGGCGCTGGTGGTGATGGCGCCGCGGGCGTTTGCGCAGCGGCCGCCGGAGACGCATCCGGTGAGTGAGCATCGGGACATCGTCTTGAGTTGGGATCGTTCGGCGATGCCGGGGGATGTGGAGCTTTGGGCGCCGCGGACGGTGCTGGGATTCAGTACCGACCCGTCATTGAAGTATGGGCAGCTGCATCTGACGTGCGTTTCGGAGACGGATAGGCGCCTTGGTGCGTGTGCAACGCGTGGCCGCGAGAACATAAGTGATGGAGCCACTGCGATAAAGCTGGTGGCCACTGAACGGAGAAGTGGGATGGCTGTTGGGATCAACGCCACCGCTTGGTTGCAACGCGCTATGGCAACCCGAGGTTGTATCGGCGACTGGCGATCAGCTCGGATTCCCATTGACGTTGCTGCACTTGAGTCATGCCTCGGCGATCCGGATGTGGGAACTGGAGCAGCACTGCTACTGGAGCAGGGACAGCTGAACCTGTTGACGGCAGGTCAATGGACTTCAGCGCTGCAGTTGAACCTCCAGAGCGAAATCGGTGGGCCGGTCATTGCGACCTACTCCTTCAGTTTTGACTTCACCATCACCGACCGCAACGCCGTAGCCATCTACTTCCCGCAGTTCGACGAGATCGCCCCGCACGTCGGCATGAACCTGCGCTACGACCCCATTGCGCGCACGGTTGGCGGCGGCACCACAGTCGACATGTGCCTGTACGACGGTCTTGGTTCGAACGCCGCCTACCTCGGCGTCACCGTGCGCGATTCCGGCGCGCGTGCGCCGGGACCGTTGGGCTTCAGTGCATGGCATCGCGACAGCGGCGGCGGTGGCGACAGCGAGCGCCTGGATTACACGGTCACCCTTGATCACAGCGGCGCGCCCATCCCGATGCGCAACGGCATCGAGGAGCAGCTCACCGGCATCGACAGCGCCAAGTTGAAACTGGTGCTGCTGCCCGGCATGAGCCAGCCGGTGTACTGCGTGCATACACCGCTGCGGCTGGAGATGCCGCGCGTTCCCATCGCCGAAAAGCAACCCGGCTATTACCGCGGCGATCTCAAGGTCGAGCTCCGCGTGCCCACGGGCGTGCCCTGATCCCAGCAGGAACTTCCATGAAACGACACTGTCTCTATCTGCTTCCGTTCTGCCTGCTGCTGGCGCTGCCCGCACAGGCCAACCTGACCGTGCATCCCATGCGCACCTCGGTGGATACCAAGCGCGGCACGCAGATCCGCGTGTACTCGCAGTCCACCCAGCCGCAGTACATCCAGGCCTCGCTGCGGCGCATCGAAGATCCTGCCGGCGCAGCCGAAACCGAGGTGGACGTTCCACCGGATGAAGCGGCAATCGCTGTCACGCCCGGCAAGTTCGCGCTGTCCGGTGGCGGTAACCGTCTCATCCGGGTCATCCCGCTGCAGCCGGTGGAACGGGAGACCGCCTACCGGGTGTATTTCGAAGGCGTGGCCGGCCCCGAAGAAGATCGCGGCAGCACCGCCGAAGCTGCGTCCGCCAACGTGGGCGTCAGCCTGGTCTGGGGCGCATTGGTAAACGTGCTGCCGCCCGAGGGTACCGTGCAGCCGCGGGTTCAGGGCAACACCCTGCACAACGATGGCACGTTGCGCCTGGGCGTCACCAGCATCGCTGATTGCATGGGCAGCCGCTGCACCGCCCATGAGGTGTCCAGAAGCCTCTACCCCGGCAGCTCGCTGCAACTGCCTTTCACCGTAGAGGCAGGCCACACCGTGCAGCTGCGCTACCGGCTCACCCGCGATGGCTATCGCGAACACGTGCAGACCCTCTCCCCCTGATGCGCCCCGCCGTGCGAACGCGGCGGCGGGCTTTCTTTGTCCTTCCTGTTAAGGAGTATTGAAATGAACAAGATCTACCGACGTCTATGGTCCAGCGCACGGCAGTGCTGGGTGGTGACCAGCGAACTGGCCTCGCCGCGCGGCAAGGCGGCATCCACTCTGCGCCGCGGCGCGGCCGCGGCCGCGGTGCTGTTGCTGGCGCTGCCGGCGGGTGCCGCCGAGCTTGATGAAGACGAGGTGCGCTGGTGGCAGTTGCAGACCCTGAGTGCGTTCATGGCGCCCAGCGCAGTAGCACCCATCACCCCCAGGGTGTTGAAGGTGCATCGGATGGATGTCTACGCCAATACCGAGCGCGCGAACTGGAGCGTGGTCACCGGACGGGAATCGATGGCGCTTGGGCCCGAGGCACAGGCCGCGGGAGAAAGCAGCCTGGCCGCCGGTATTCGCAGCCGCGCCGAAGGTGATCGCAGTGTGACCCTGGGCAGCCTCTCCGAGGCCTGGGGCAACAACAGCATTGCCATCGGTCACTATGCAGTCGCATCCGGGGGAGGCTTTGGGACGGCGATCGGCACCTACAGCAAAGCCGAAGGCGTCGGTGCCACCGCGGTTGGCCAGAACGCCAAGGCGCGCAAGGAAAACTCGATTGCCGTGGGCAGTGGCGCGCAGACTGATGGTGGTGCGGGCAACAGTCGCATCGCTATTGGTGGCGATGCCTACGCCGGCAGCGATGGCTACACCGGCGCGATTGCACTGGGTGGGGGCTCGCGCGCAGAGCGTGACGGCATCGCCATCGGCCACGGCGCGCGTGTCAGCGCCGTCGGCGCAGTGGCGCTGGGCCGCGACGCGGTTGCCACTGAAACGAACACCGTATCGGTGGGCTCGGCGGAAAAAAGGCGCCGGGTGGTGAACGTTGCCGATGGGCGGCTGAACGATGACAGCTTCGACGCGGTGAATGGGCGGCAGCTGAAAGTTGCCCGCGATACAGCGCAGCGAGGCGTGGACGATGCCGCAGCCGCGAAAGCCCGAGCTGACAGTGCAGCCGGCAGCGCGCAGAACGCCCGGAACATTGCCGAGAGGGCGATGGCTGCAAGTGGCCTCGTCACCGAGGTGTCGCCGACTGGCAACATGCGGGTAGGAGCCCAGAACTCGGGCGACCAGATCAGCTTCGCCAACCGCAACAACGAGGCGCGCTATCTCAATGGCATCCGTAACGGCACGCTCAGCAGCACCAGTACCGATGCGGTGACCGGGCAGCAGCTGTTCGCCACGCACCAGCGCCTGGATAAAATAGATGGCCTCGTCAATCAGACAGCACAGAACGGCTCGATCCGCATCGGTTCCGCCAACACAGGCGGCGCCCTCACCATCAGCAACAAGGACGGCGAGCTTCGATACCTCAACGGCGTACGCAACGGCACGATCAGTGCGACCAGCCACGACGCAGTTACCGGTCAGCAGCTCTTCGCCGTAAATCAGAAGCTGGACCCGTTGGGACGTACGATAGCGGCCGGTGCGGGCATCGCTGATGCCGATCGCGCTGATGCTTCCGGAACTGGCGCGCTTGCGATAGGCGGCAAGGCCGTGGCAAAGGCGACGCATGCGACGGCACTCGGGTACGACGCGCAAGCCACTGCGAACCAGGCCACCGCCATGGGTCGACAGAGTCGCGCAACGGGCACGTTTTCTACGGCAGTCGGCAACAATGCGCAAGCCAGTGCTGAAAGTGCATTGGCCCTTGGTGACCGCGCGGAGGCGGGGCATGACCGATCTGTCGCCTTGGGTCGCCAATCGGTCACCACGGGCAGCGACCAGGTCTCGGTGGGCAACGCAGGTCTTGGTCTGAAGAGAAAGATCGTGAACATGGAAGATGGCGCGTTGAACGCGACCAGCACCGACGCGGTGACAGGCAAGCAGCTGTTCGCGACCAATGAAAAGGTTGACGCGGGTGAAGCGCTGCTGGCTGTGCATTCCGGGGATCTGGCAGCGCATTCCGGACGGATTGCCGACAACCGCCGCGACCTGGATTCGTTGCGCGCAGAGTTTGAGGACTTTGATCCCGATCTAGAGGGCGTGGTGAAGTTTGCTTCGGACGGGAGCGTGGATATCGATGGCGGCAAGCTGAGGAATGTGGCTGCGGGCGATATCAGTTCCGCCGCGAGTATGGACGCCGTGAATGGAGGCCAGCTCTTTGCGACGAATGAGCGCATTGCGGGTCTTGAGAGCGGCAAACGATTCATTGCCATTTCTTCGGACGATGAGAGCGTGAATGCAATGGCAGGCGGGTTCTCGACGGCAATCGGTGATGGAGCAAAAGCAGGCGGCGTTGCTGCAGAGGGAGCCACCGCAGTTGGCTTCTACGCTACTGCATTAGCTGGGAATTCGGTTGCTCTGGGCAGCAGTTCATATGTGCATGCTGATGCAGAGTACGGGTTTGCATTGGGGGCTACTTCGGAAGTGCGCAGCCGCCATGGAATGGCGCTTGGAGCAAGAGCACTTGTCCTCGAAGGGGCAGAAGGTTCCGTCGCGCTAGGTGATGGTTCAACTGTTCGAGTAACCAATGCGGTATCGGTGGGGTCCGATGACAGGCAACGACGAATCATCAACGTAGCTAAGGGGCAGGACGCCAATGACGCCACCACGGTCACGCAGCTGGACGGCGCATTGCGGCAGCTGGGTGGGGGAGCGCATTTGGACGGTGGCAACGTTGTTGCTCCCAGGTACAACGTGCAGGGCGGCACCCAGAACAACGTGGGCGATGCCCTGTCGGCCCTTGACAGTGCCGTGGTCACCACGGACAGCCGCGTGGACGGCCTGGAAGGCAAGCTGAGCTCGGCGTTCCAGGATGGCCCGTCTGTGCGTGCCGATGGTCTGAACCAGCTGGCGCTTGCAGGCGCCCACGGCTCGGTGCTGACCAACCTGGCCGACGGACGCATTGCTGCCGGCAGCCGTGATGCGGTGACCGGTAGCCAGCTGTTTGAGGCGAGGCAGGAGATCGCCCGCAATCGTGGTGACCTGGATGAACTGCGCGGTGAGCGTGATGAGCTGCTGTCGCGCGGGCTGATGGCGGCGGAGCAGGGCAATGTGATCGACTATGGTGGCGCGCGTTTGACGGGTGTTGCTGATGGGGTGATCTCTGCGGAAAGCCGCGATGTGGTCAACGGTCGGCAGTTGCATTCTCGTGATGCGCGAATTCTGAATATTGAGAAGCAGTCTCGCTATATTTCGATTTGGTCTGATGAACATAGCCAAGCCGCTCGATCTGGAGTAATGGGCGTGGCAATCGGCGATGGCGCGTTCAGCGCAGATCAAGCGGAGGGGGGCACCGCATTGGGAAGCTACAGCTCCGCACAGGCGAGGAACTCAGTAGCTCTTGGGCGAGGAGCTAACGTTGGTCGGTCGGGCGAGCAAGGGTTTGCAGCGATGGTCGGATCGAATGTTTATGCGAGAGACGGCATTGCGGTGGGTGCATATTCGCGTGTGGAATATGGTGCAATTGGTAGCCTTGCTCTCGGCTCTTCGTCGATCGCGGATGAATCGAATGTTGTTTCCTTGGGGCACGCGAACCTCCAGCGCCGCATCGTAAACGTAGCCAACGGCCGCAACGCCAACGACGCCACCACCGTAGGCCAGCTCCGCAGCGCTCTCGCCACACTCGGCGGCGATATCGACGCCAACGGCAACATCATCAATCCCACCTTCAACATCCAGAGCGGTCAGCAGTCCACCCTCAACGAAGCCCTGTCCACCCTCGACGCCGCCGTCGTCACCAACACCACCCGCACCAACCGCGTCGAATCCCAGCTCAACGCCGTCTTCCAGGACGGCCCCACCGTCCGCAACGACGGCCTGAACCAGCTCACCTTCGCCGGTGCTAACGGCATGGTGCTGTCCAACGTCGCCAACGGTGCCATCGCAGCCGGCAGCCGCGATGCAGTCAACGGTGGCCAGCTGCATTCCATGCAGCAGCAGCTCAACGGCCGCATGGATGGCCTGGAAAACCGCATCGACAGCCAGCCGCAGTCGCGTGCAATGACCGTGGCCTCGGCCGACGCCGGTACGCCGGCTGCCGATGACGCGCCGCCGTCCACCGGCGGCAACCCGCCGCTGGCCGATGCAGGCAACGCGCCGAAGTCCGCACCGCAGCCGCAGGCCGATGCGCCCAAGCCGGAATCGCCCACGCCGCAGGTGGACACCGCCGAGCTGGAAAAGATGCTGGCCCGTGCCAACGAGTACAGCGATGGCATTTCCCGCGAGGTGGACCGCCGCCTGGACAAGATGGACAAGCGCTTCAACCGCATGGCGGCGATGACCAGCGCACAGAGCGCGATGGCCATGAACACCGCCGGCCTGAATACCTACAACCGCCTGGGCGCGGGCGTGGGCTACAGCGAGGGCGAATCGGCCATGGCCGTGGGCTATCAGCGCGTGTTGAACGACAAGGGCTCAGCCACCTTCAGCCTCAATGGTGCCTTCACCAACAGTGGTGAACGCAGCATGGGCGTGGGTGTGGGCATCGGCTGGTAAGCCGTGCAGCCCCGGCGTGGCGCGCAGAACCAGGCCCCTCGCGCCGGGGCACTTCAACGGGAGATGGCGATGTACAGCAGGTTCAGCAGGTTCATGACCTACCGGCGCTTCTACGTATGGCGCGCGCGGTACAACTATGTGGCGCGCAGCATCAACGGGTGGACCTGGGTGTATGCGCTGTTGGTACTGGGGTTGATCTATTCCATCTGGATCATCTGGAAGCTGAGCGATCCGCCGGTGCCGCGCGTCCATCCGGAAGCGGCCAGGCTCCATGTGCAGATGATGGGGGAGCAGGCAGCACACAACGTCGCGGTGGCGATGGATGGCGGCGGGACGCGGGGTACGCCGTACACCACGGCAACGCAGTTGCGTGCCGCCGCGCGGCGCTCGATTCGGGTGCGTGAGGTCTACCTCAGCCGGGAGTCCAGACAGCTGCAGGCGCACATGCTGGCAGACGTGGCTGACTACATCACCGTATCCGGGGTATGCAAACCCTACCTGTGCTGGCATGTGGGTGAAAACATCGCGGGCCTGCGCCGGGCGCACCAGCGCACGTCGGAACTGGAAGCCGCCCTGCAGCCTGTGCTGGGCATGCGCGATGGACCCGTACCAAAACTGGGCGGTGAGCTTGAGCGGCTGCAGAGTTCATGGTCGGAGAATTTCCGCGATGTTTCGACGTATGGCATGGCCATGCATGACGTGCAGGTCATGCACGAGAAGATGATGGCCGAGTATCCCCAGCGGGCCCCGATGCCATGGCTCTCGCGGTTGATGGACAAGCCGGTGGACCCGACCTACATGTTCTGAGCTGGTGCTGTAGAGCCGCTGATACAGCCGAGCGTGGGCGCGGCTCTACCAACGCTTTGACTATCCAGCATCGGTGGCGTCGGGCAGCCACAGCACGACGGCGGCACCGCCCAGCGCGCTGTCGCCCATGCGTGCATGGCCGCCATGGCGCTCGGCGATTACACGCACCATGGCCAATCCAAGGCCAAAGCCTCCTGGCTGCTCGCTCAATCGCACGTAAGGTGCAAATACCTGCTCCCGCTGCGAAGGGTGCACCCCGGCTCCGTCGTCTTCCACTGTCAAACGCATGCCTCCATCGTGCTCGGCGGCGATCACCTGCACCTGACCGCGAGCGTGGCGCACGGCGTTTGCGATCAGGTTTCGTGCGGCCAGCTCCAGCGCGGCGGCATTGGCATGGACCTGCAACGCCGCATTGCAGGCAAGCGTGATTGCCGGTACTCCCCCAGCGTATGCAGCGATCGCGGCTTCCAGTACGCCGCGTACCTCCACGCGGCTGCGCTCTACAAGGGGCATGCGCCCAAACCGCATGTACTCCACGCTTGCCGCCGTCAGATCCTGCAGCAGCTGCAGATCGGTCTGCAGTTCCCGCAGCAGCGCGGCTTGCTCCCCCTGCAGCGCTTGCGTGTGCTCATCCATCAGCTGCGCGGTGAACCGCAACCGGGCCAGTGGTGTCCGCAGCTCATGCGCCATGGCCTGGCTCATCAGCCGCTGCCCATCCAGCAGGATCCGCAGCTGCTGTCCCAGGTCGGCCATCGCATGCCCCAACGGCCGCAGCAGCCGGGTGCGCAAGGCGGGCGTGACATGCTGGAAGGTATTGGCGCGCAGGTGCTGCACGGCCTCGTGGAGCATCCTGACATCGTGCCAGAAGCGGTAGATGAGAAAATACAAGGGGAGCGCGATGGCCGCGCCAAGCGTGCTCAGCAATGCGATCCAGGACAGCTCATCTTCCACATCGTGGGGGCTGGGGTCGGCAGGTACGTCGCCAAAATCGCCCAGTGTCAGCACCGAGGTAGTGCCCGCCAGCCGCTGGTGGCTGTACGCGCCGCCATCAGAGATGACGATCTGGCCGTCCCGCAGACGGTCTGCATCCTTGCCGGGCAATTGCCTGGCGACGGTTTCCAGCGGTTGCAGATGCAGGGGGTAGGCGAAAAGATGCTGCAGGTCTGCAAGCACTGCCGGACGCTGTGCATCGGGTACCTGCAGCAGACGTTCTGCCAACAGTGCGTGGCTGCCCTGCACACGATAGTGCAGGGTCGATACGGGGGTGGTGTCCAGCACCCGCTCCCACAGCAGGGTGCCCGCCAGCAGCAACAGCAACTGGGCGATAAGGAAGGCCATGCAGTAGGGCAGAAACAGCGGCAGGATGCCACGCGGGCGGCGATACTTCACGGCCACGCCGTGGGGTTGAACAGGTAGCCGCGGCCACGGACGGTGCGGATGCGCACTGGCTCGGTTTCCAGATCACCCAGCTTGCGGCGCAGCCGCGATATGCGTGCGTCGATTGATCGGTCCATGCCATCGAACCCTATGCCGCGCAGGCCCTTGAACAGCGCATCGCGGTGCATGATGTGGCCCGCGTTGCGGGCGAGCAGGACCAGCAGGTCGAATTCGGCAGTGGTCATCGCAATTGACTCATCACCAAGGCGCACGCTGCGACTGCCCGGATCGATCTGCAACTGCCCAAAGGAGAGCAGGTCAGGGCGACTTTCGGCCCCGGCGGCTGTTCTCCGCAGGTGTGCACGCAGTCGAGCCAGCAGCACCGGGGGCTCGATCGGTTTGGTGAAGTAATCATCCGCGCCCAGTTCCAGGCCCACTACCTGATGGAGGTCGTCCGCGCGTGCGCTGAAGATGCACAGCAGACCCCGGTAGCTGGCACGCAGGCCACGGCAGACATCCAGCCCGTCCACGTCGGGCAGGCCCAGATCGAGCAGCACCACGTCGGGTGCCTGTTCCTGGACGTGCCGGAGTGCGCACGCGCCACTCGCCGCGCGATGGATCTCGAAGCCATGGCTTTGCAGATAACGGGTGATCAGCTCAGCCAGACGATCGTCGTCCTCAACAAGCAATAGACGGTGCATGTTTATCAGGATGTTTGCAGATGAAGGGCGATGGTAGGCATCTGTACGCAGTGGCGAGACTGCTGAAAGCGTCATTATTGAACGCTGGCAGGGGTGTGTTCAGGCGTGCCTGCAAGCGTACAAAGCGTCACATCCGCACAAGAGACCGTTACAGCTGCTGTACGGTTGCGATGAGGCGACACGCCCGCGCGGGCGCCAAGCTGTGGTCTCCAAGTCAACGTGGAGTTCCATGTGAAGAGCGTGCTTTCTCCTCTGCCTGCCGCATTGGTTCTGGCGCCACAGCCTGCCGCGGCGGGCGGCAAGCGCTTGTGTACCTCACAGCTCACCGTGACCTACGGCGACACCTTCTGAAGGTGCGGTGGGGCGGGCAGCTTCTCTCCCTGCCCGTCCCGCTCCCGCGATGATGAGGCGCGAACACATGAATGGTATTGCAGGCGTCTGGACGCCCTACGCCCGCTCTCTGGCTCCGCAGCAACGTGCCATCAACATGCTGGTGCGCCGGGCTACCGGTTCTGCGGAGGTATCAAGGTGGCAGGATCCGCTGGCGACTGTTGGCATGGCGCAGGGGGAACGGCGAGACAGGGGCAACACTGGCCGGCCAGGCCTGTCGCCCTGTGGGCGCTATGTGGTGATGGTGGATGGTCTGCTGATGACGCCGGGGGGGCAGGATGCTGGGGCGATGATCAGCGCGCAGGGCGTTGCTGCGGTGCTGCCGCAACTGCGCGGCGCATACGCGCTGGCCGTGTTCGACATTCATGCGCTTGAACTTTGGCTGGTCCGTGATGCGGCCGGCCAGCACCCGCTCTACTACGGGTGGGTGCAGGGCGATTTTGTCTTTGCCACGTCGCTGGACAGGTTGGCCGCAGATCCGCGGTTCCAGCCGGTCATCAACCGGGATGTCGTTGCCCTGTACATGCAGCGTGGCTACGTGCCTGCTCCGTATTGTGTGTTTGACGGGATTTTCAAGCTGCGCGCAGGCAATGTGCTGCGCATGGATGCGCGAATGCTGATCAGCGGAGACCGCATGCACCATGCCGGTGTCGATCAACGTGCGCTGCTGCCAGTGTTGCCGCCTTCATCTGCGTGCGCAGGCTCTGCATCCAATGACGAGGAGGCGATCGCTCGACTGGATGCAGGCCTGCACCGCGCAGTGGCAGCAGCATGCGAGGCTGGCGCGCGTGCCTGTTTCCTTTCTGGAGGCGTGGACTCTTCGCTGGTTGCTGCCGCGCTGCAATCCAACTGTGCCTCCCCCATCGATACCTTGTGCGTCGGATTCCACGATGATGCCCACGACGAACGCCCGTGGGCGGCGGCGGTGGGCAGAGTGCTTGGCGTCAACCATCACCAGGTGCTGTTGTCGGGCGGCATGGTGGCGGACCTGATGCCACAGGTGGCCGACGCATGGAGCGAACCGTTCGCCGATGCATCGCAGGTGCCGACGCTGCTTGCCAGCCAGTGGATGGGGCCACGTTGCGGGCTGGCTCTGGCTGGTGACGGCGGCGATGAACTCTGGCTTGGGCACGGCGCGCATGGCAAGGCCTTGAGAAATGCTGCGCTGGCACGCTGGCTGCCATCGCCCATCCGGCGCATTGCAGGCCACTGTGCGCAACGCTGCGGCGAGCGGCCCCGGCTGGGCGGCTGGCCAGCACTGATGGCGAACATCGCCAGTGCCGATATCCGCCATCACTTTCATCTGCGTACGGTACGGTGGCGGGATGCTTGCCGATTGGTCAAGGGGGCGAGCATGATTCGAACGCCCTACGACGATCCGTACCCCGCGTCGATCCATGCCGACGACGCATTGCAGCTGCAGCAGCTGGAGGTGTCCATGGAGCTGGCAGAAGGCATCCTCACCAAGACCCACCGCGCAGCACTCCATGCGGGCCTGCAGGTGCACGCGCCTTTGCTTGACCCGGAGATCATGGCGCTTTCATGGCAGCTGCCGCGGCATATGAAGTACCGCGATGGCCAGCACAAGTGGCTGCCCAGGCAGGTGCTGTTGCGCTATCTGCCCGAGGCGCTGGTGCATCGCCCCAAGCGGGGCTTCGGACCGCCGGTGGCCACGTGGTTGCGCGGGCCGCTGCGGCCATGGGCGGACGCCTTGCTGTCGCCCCCGGCCTTGCAGGCGCATGGGTTGTTTGATGACGCCATCATCGAACGTCTGTGGCAGCAGTTCCAGGCCGGCGAGCGCCGCTGGCATCCGTTGTTGTGGACGGTATTGATGTTCCAGGCCTGGCACCAGCGGCATGGGGTCGGCCCGATGCACTTCCTGTAACTCCGAGCGGCATGCTCTGCTCAGGCGCATGCCGTTGTGAAGCCGAGCATGGGCTCGGCTCTACGACTTCGGCGCGACGTAGGGGGTGATCTCTGCTTCCGCCAGCAGCTGTCGTAGTTGCGCAATCGACGCGCGCCGCATCGGCTTCTCGTCCACCGGTGACAGCGGCGCCTGGCGCAGGGCATCGTAAGGCAGTACGGCCAGGTCGAAGGTCAGTTCTTCGGCGCTGAACACCCAGACCGACACGTCCAGGTTGCGCTCGCGGTCCAGGCGCAGCCGGCGAACGCGCGATTCGGCGGGGATGCCGTGTTCGTCCAGGAAACGGTGCACGGCTTCGGGGTCGTCGCTGTGCAGGTGCAGCTGCACGGGGCTGTTGGCGTCGGCGGTGCCTTCCAGTACCGGCCCGACCAGGCGCGGGGCGAAGCCGTGCAGGAATTCAAGTGCGCGTACGGCGGCCTCGCGGCGGCGCTGCAGCTCGTTGCCGTGCTGGGGCCCGGAGAACAGGCGCTGGTACTCGCGCAGGGCCTCCTCGATCTCGACGTTGCGGGGCAGGGAGGCATCGTCGTGGATGCCGAGGCGGCTGGCGGCCTTCAACTTGGCCTGGTGGTAGTCGCGGATGCCGCCTTCGGCCATGAGGCGGGCGGCTTCGTGGGCGAGGCGGTGGCGCCGCTCGCGGGTCTGGCTGGCAGCATGCTGACGTGCCCGATGCATGCAAAAACTCCTGATGCGACCTGCGGACAGGTTAGCGCAGTGACGTGACATCTGCGTGGGGGCGGGCAACGGCGCCGCTGCGCTCGCCGGGCATGGCCCGACGCTAACGGGAGAGGGCGCGCGACGGGAGGCATGGTAGGCCGGGCCGTGCCCGGCGCATTGCATGAGTGCCAACCAACGGTTGGCACCCGCCCGTGCCGTCCTTAGAAGATATCGAACGCGGCGGCGTCGGCCTGCGGGGTGTTCTGCAGGTTGAGGTCGTAGTCGGTCAGGCGGTCCATGTCTTCCACCTTCACCCACTCCACCGCGCCATTGAGCGTGGCCTGGACCATGCCAGCCGGCGGTTCGTTCTCGGCCAGCGGCACGTCCTTCAAGGCGGTGCGCATGTAGTCGATCCAGATCGGAAGAGCGGCCTTGCCGCCGTATTCGCGGTAGCCCAGCGAGCGGAAGTCATCGCGGCCCACCCAGACGGTGGTGACATACGGGCCGCCGAAGCCGGAGAACCAGGCATCGCGGTGGTCGTTGGTCGAACCGGTCTTGCCACCCAGGTCGGCGCGGCCGAGCACTTTGGCGGCGGTACCGGTACCGCGCTGGACCACGTCGCGCATCATCGACACCAGCTGGTAGGCCGTACGGGCGTCGATCGCGCGCGGGGCGGTGCGGGCGTCCGGGTTGACCGGCGCGACCGGGGTCTCGGTGGCCGGCGTGGCGCCAGCGGTGGCATCGGACTTGGGCGCGGGGGCGCCGAAGTTGAAGCCATCCACCACCTGGTTCACCGGCTGGTCGCTGCTGCCGGCGCACTCGCGGCAGGCCAGGGCCGGGTTCTCCTTGAACACCACGGTGCCGTCGCGGTCGGTCACCTGGTCGATCAGCCAGGTGTCCACGCGCGAGCCGCCGTTGGCGAACACGGCATAGCCGCGGGCCACCGACAGCGGGGTAAGCGAGGCGGTACCCAGCGACATCGACAGGTTCGGCGGCAGTTCCGATTCGGCAAAGCCGAACTCGCTGATGTACTTGCGCGCGTAATCCACGCCCATGCCATCAAGCAGGCGCACCGAGACCAGGTTGCGCGACTGCACCAGCGCCTCGCGCAGGCGCATCGGGCCACGGAAGCCGCCGCCGTCGTTCTGCGGGGCCCAGGTCTTGCCGCGACGGTCGCGGAACACGACCGGGGCGTCGAGCACGATCGAGGCCGGGTTGTAGCCCTTGTCGAAGGCGGCCGCGTAGACGAACGGCTTGAAGCTTGAACCCGGCTGGCGGCGGGCCTGGGTGGCACGGTTGAACTTGTTGCCGGAGAAGCTGAAGCCACCGACCAGGGCCTTCAGGGCACCGCTGTGTGCGTCCAGCGAGACCAGGGCGGACTGGCCGCGCGGAATCTGGTCCAGCAGCCACTCGCCTTCCTTCGCACCGGCGCGCACGCGCACGATGTCGCCGCGCTGGACCAGCTTGCCCGGGGTCTTGTTGGTCCACTTGGCGGCACCGGCCGGCAGCACGATCTCGCTGCGGTTGGCCAGGACCACGGTGGCGCTGCCGTCGGCGCCGGTGCTGGCAACGATGGCCGGCAACAGGCCGGCCTGGCCGACGATGCCGCGCAGATGCTCGGCCAGGGCCGCGGCATCATCAGCGGCGCCCAGCTGAACCTGCTTTTCCACCCCGTGCCAGCCGTGGCGGTGGTCGTACAGCAGCAGGCCGTCACGCACGGCCAGGTTGGCCGATTCCTGCAGGGTGGCATCGATGGTCGTGGTGACGTGGTAACCCTTGTTGACCACGTCACCGCCGAAGCGGGCGATCATTTCCTGGCGCACCAGCTCGGCCACGTACGGGGCGTACACCTCCACCGGCGGCTCATGCGGAGTGGCGTGCATCGGCACGGCCTTGGCCGCATCGGCCTCGGCCTGGCTGACGAACTTCAGATCAGCCATGCGCTGCAGCACGTAGTTGTCGCGGCGCTGGCGGGCACGTTCCGGGTTGGAGATCGGGTTGCCGGAGGAGGGGAACTTGGGGATGCCGGCCAGCGAGGCCATCTCGTCCAGGTCCAGCTCGTTCAGCTTCTTGCCGTAGTAGAACTCGGCGGCGGCGGCCACGCCGTAGGCGCGGTTGCCGAAGAAACTCTTGTTCAGGTACAGCTCGAAGATCTCGTCCTTGCTCAGCTCGGACTCGATCTTGCGGGCCAACAGGATCTCGGCCAGCTTGCGCGTGTAGCTGTACTCGGAGCTGAGGAAGAACTGGCGGGCGACCTGCTGGGTGATGGTCGAACCACCCGGCACGCGCCGGTCGCTGGTGGTGGCCAGCAGCCAGACCGCGCGGGCGATGCCCTTGTAGTCCACGCCGCCATGCTCATAGAAGCGGGCGTCCTCGGTGGCCAGGAAAGCCCGCTTCAGGTTCTCCGGCACGTCCTTCATGGTGATGGGGGTGCGCCTTGTCTCACCGAAGACGGCCATCAGCTTGCCGTCGGCGGCGTAGACGTACATCGGCTCCTGCATTTCCACGTCGCGCAGGGTCTGCACGTCGGGAAGCTTGGAGGATACGGCGTAGTACAGGCCGCCCACGGCGGCAGCACCAACCAGCGCCAGGACCAGGGCAACAACAAAGATCCAGCGCAGCCAGCGGCGGAGACGAGTCATCGGTGTCAGATTCCGATTGCGAATTTCGTGGTCGCAGAGTATAGATTACGCAAGGTGGCGGCTGGGGCCGGCACCGGGGAACGCAAGGGGAATTGCCAGGGGCTGCGTGTTCATCCTGTGAGGGATTTCACAGCAGGGCGGTTGCCATTCGCTAAAAATACGTTATTAATGCGCGGACGCAGATCGTGTGTCCAAGTGCCCGTCGGCAGGGGAGAAACCGTGGGGCTCATCCCAAAAAGTCAGTCGCCGCTCATTGGCGTCGACATCAGTTCGACTGCGGTAAAGCTGTTGCAGCTTTCCCGCAGCGGCAACCGTTTCCGCGTGGAACACTACGCCGTGGAACCGTTGCCGCCGAATGCGGTGGTTGAAAAGAACATCGTCGAAGTGGAGGCCGTGGGTGAGGCCATCCGCCGGGCGATGAACCGTTCCGGCAGCAAGGCCAAGCTGGCCGCGGCCGCCGTGGCCGGTTCGGCGGTGATCACCAAGGTGATCCCTATGCCGGCCGACCTCGACGAAGCCGACATGGAAGCCCAGATCGAGCTGGAAGCGGTCAACTACATTCCGTACCCGATCGAGGAAGTGAACCTGGACTTCGAGGTGATCGGGGCGATCCCGAACAATCCGGAGATGGTCCAGGTGCTGCTGGCTGCCTCGCGCTCGGAAAACGTCGAGCTGCGCCAGTCGGCGCTGGAGCTGGGCGGCCTGCAGGCCAAGGTGATGGACGTGGAGGCCTTCGCGGTCGAGAACGCCTTCGCCCTGGTGGCCAGTGAGCTGCCGGTGTCCCACGAAGGCGTGGTGGCCCTGGTCGACATCGGCGCCACGATGACCACGCTGAACGTCCTGCGCGGCGGCCGTAGCCTGTACAGCCGCGAACAGGTGTTCGGTGGCAAGCAGCTGACCGACGAGATCATGCGCCGCTACGGCCTGAGCTACGAGGAAGCCGGTCTGGCCAAGCGCCAGGGCGGGCTGCCGGAAAGCTACGAAGTGGAAGTGCTGGAGCCCTTCAAGGAAGCGACGGTCCAGCAGATCAGCCGCCTGCTGCAGTTCTTCTACGCGGGCAGTGAATTCAACCGGGTCGACCACATCGTGCTCGCCGGCGGTTGCGCCGCGCTGGCTGGCCTGCCGGAGATGGTCGAAGAGCAGCTGGGCGTGCCGACCGTGGTCGCCAACCCGCTGGCACAGATGACCCTGGGCCCGAAGGTGCAGGCGCAGGCGCTTGCCCAGGATGCCCCCGCGCTGATGATCGCTACCGGTCTGGCACTGAGGAGCTTCGACTGATGGCACGCATCAATCTATTGCCCTGGCGCGCCGAACGGCGCAAGCAGCGCCAGCGCGAGTTCGGCGTCATGCTGGGCATGGCCGCGCTCGGTGGCCTGCTGCTGTCCCTGCTGATCTGGTTCTACTACGACATGCAGGTCAGCGGCCAGCAGGAGCGCAACGCGTACCTTCAGACCGAGATCGACAAGGTCAAGAAGCAGAACGAGGAGATCAAGCGCCTCGACGAGCAGAAGAGCCGCCTGCTGGCGCGCAAGGCCGTCATCGAACAGCTGCAGGCCAAGCGTTCGCAGATGGTCCATCTGTTCGATGCCCTGGTCCGCACCATTCCGGATGGCGTGGTGCTGACGGCCCTGACCCAGGACGGCGACATGCTCACCCTGGAAGGCCGCACCCAGTCCAACGCACGCGTCTCGGCGTACATGCGCAACCTGGAAGTGTCCGGCTGGATGACCAATCCCGAGCTGTCGATCATCGAGGCCAGCAACCCGGAGAAGGACAAGGAAATCCGTGCCGGTGGCCCGGTGGCTGACATCAAGGCCTTGCCGTATCTGTTCAAGGTGACGGTGAAGCTGCCGGCACAGAGTGACGAGAGCACCACCCCCGGTCTGAATGCCGATGGCTCGGTGGCGACGCCCGCTGCAGCGGCTCCGGCTGTCGCGCCGTTGTCGGCAGGCCAGGATGCGGCCGCCCCGCCAGCTGGCCAGCCTCCGGCACCCGCTGCTGCCCCGGCCAACGCCCCGGCTGCGCAGCCCGCGCCGACAGCGCCGGCCGTCCAGCCTGCCACCCAGCCGGCAGCCCCGCCCAAGCCTGAGGGCAGCCGCCTGGCGCAGCCGCCGCAGGCCTTCCACGCCCCGCTGCAGGGGGACCGCGCATGAGCAGGAAAGTCGACCTCAAGAGCCTGGACTTCAACGACATCGGCAACTGGCCGCGGAACGCGAAAATCGTGTTCTGCACGCTGATCGCCCTGGTCATCATGTTCGTGGCGTACATGCTGCTGATCAGCGGCAAGCGCGAGGAACTGGAAGGCCTGGAAGGCCAGGAAGCCACGCTGCGCCAACAGTTCAGCACCGAGCAGGCACGCGCGGTGAACCTGGAACCGCTCAAGCAGCAGCTGGCACAGATGGAGCAGGTCCTGCAGCAGATGCTGCGGCAGCTGCCAAGCAAGACCGAGATGCCGGACCTGATCATCGACATCTCGCAGACCGCGCTGTCCAGCGGCCTGACCAACCAGCTGTTCGAGCCGGAACAGGAACAGATCAAGGAGTTCTACGCCGAGAAGCCGATCAAGCTGAAGATGGTGGGCAGCTACCACCAGTTCGGCGCGTTCGTCAGTGGCGTGGCCTCGCTGCCGCGCGTGGTCATCCTGACCATGCACGACATCAATCTGAAGCCGGCCGACAAGACCGGTGGCAGCATCCGCGCCGGCGCGCTGGAGCTGTCCGGTACGGTCAAGACCTACCGGTACCTGGATGAGTCCGAGATCGCAGAACAACAGGTTGAACCCGGCAAGGAGGCACAGAAGTGATCCGTTCCTTCATTGCACGGGGTGGCATGGCGATGGCGGTGTTGTTGCTGGCCGGCTGCGGCCGCGGCATCACCAGCACGCCGGGCGACGCCCCCAACCTGGAAAAGTGGGTTGAAAGCGAGCGCGCACGACCGGCACAGCCGCTGGAGCCGCTGCCGGTGATGCAGCAGTTCGAGACCTTCGAGTATTCCGCGCAGGGCATGCGCGATCCGTTCACCGATGCCTGGGCCAATCCGCAGCAGGGGGCTGGTGGAACCCGTCCGGATCCGAACCGGCGCAAGGAGCCGCTTGAAGGCTTCCCGCTGGATGCGCTGGACATGGTGGGTACCATCGGTACCGGAGGCGGCACGGTCGCCCTGGTGATGGGGCCCGACAAGGTGACCTACCGGGTGCGCCCGGGTGGATACCTTGGGCAGAGCGACGGGCGGGTCACCGCGGTCTACGAAGACCGCGTGGAGCTGATCGAACTTGTGCCGGACGGTGCGGGGGGCTGGCTGGAACGTCCGGCCACGCTCGCGCTCGATGATCAATGATCGTTTACTGGGGATAGCACGATGACTTTTCACCAAGCCAAGGGGCTGCGACCCATCCGGCGCTCTACCTTGAACCGCATCAGCGCGCTGGGAGTCGCGCTGATGCTGGCCTGCGCCCCGGCGCTGGCCGCCGCACCGGCCGAGAAACCGGCAGGCACCGCAGTAGCGACGCAGGCCTCCGCGCCGGCATCGCTGTCGGTGCAGCGGATCGATTTCAAGCGCGGCGATGACGGCAGCGGCCGTCTGATCGTCCAGTTCGACGGCCAGGGCGCGATCCCTGACCTGCGCACGCAGGACAACAGTGTGGTGGTCGACGTTGGCAATGCCCGACTGCCGGCCAACCTGCAGAAGCCGCTGAACGTCACCGACTTCGCCACGCCGGTGCAGCGCATCGACGCCAAGCCGTCCGGCGCGGGCACCCAGCTGGTGCTGAGCACCGGCGGCGCGGTCGAATCGCTGGCCTACCAGAGCGGCAACGAGTACGTGGTCGAGATCAGTGCCCGCAAGGCACCGGCCGCCGTCGGTGCCGTCACCGCAGGCAGCGTCACCCAGGCTGCCAAGGGCGTGCCGGAGCGTGGCTACAGCGGCAAGCCGGTCACCTTCAACTTCCAGGACGTGCCGGTGCGCACCGTGCTGCAGTTGATTGCCGAAGAGTCGAACCTGAATGTCGTGGCGTCCGATTCGGTGCAGGGCAATGTGACTCTGCGCCTGGTCAACGTGCCGTGGGACCAGGCGCTGGACATCGTGCTGCGCGCCAAGGGCATGGACAAGCGTCGCGACGGCAGCGTGATCTGGGTCGCGCCGCAGGCCGAGCTGGCCAAGTTCGAGCAGGAAAAGGAAGACGCACGCATCGCCATCGAGAACCGCGAGGATCTGGTGACCGATTACGTGCAGATCAACTACCACAGCGCCACGCAGATCTTCAAAGCGCTGACCGAGGCCAAGGGCATCGGGGGTGGTGGTGGTGGTGGCAGTGGTGGCGGGAGCAGCTCCAGCCAGGAAGAGAGTGGCTTCCTGTCCTCGCGCGGCCGCATCGTTGCCGACGAGCGCACCAACACCCTGATGATCAGCGACATCCCGAAGAAGATCGCGCGCATGCGTGAGCTGATCAACGTGATTGACCGCCCGGTCGACCAGGTGCTGATCGAGAGCCGCATCGTCATCGCCACCGACACCTTTGCCCGCGAGCTGGGTGCCAAGTTCGGCATCAGCGGCAGTCGGGACAATGTGTACTTCAGCGGTGATCTGGAAGCAAACCGTGAGACGCGCGAATCCCAGGTGACCACTGCAGCCACCAATGCCAACGCCGTGCGTGACTGGATCGCGGGCGGCAGCGTCGGGCCGGCTCCTATACCGGTTGCCTCGGCTATCAAGCGTGGCCTGAACTGGGACCTGCCGGTCGCCTCCACCAGCAACCCCGGCTCGCTCGCCCTGTCCATCCTCAACGCGGGCTACCTGCTGGACGTCGAACTGTCGGCCATGCAGGAAGAATCGCGTGGTGAAGTGATTTCCAACCCGCGCGTGGTGACCACCAACCAGCGCGAGGCCCTGATCAAGCAGGGTAAGGAAATCGGCTACGTCACCATCAGCGGCGGCGGTGCGGCCGGTGGTGCACAGACCCCGAACGTGCAGTTCAAGGAAGTGGTGCTGGAGCTGAAGGTCACCCCGACCATCACCGACGACAACCGCGTGTTCCTGAACATGGCGGTCAAGAAGGACGAAGTGCAGCGCTACATCACCCTGGCCGGCTACGGTGAAATTCCGGAAATCAACCGCCGCGAGGTCAACACCGCCGTGCTGGTGGAAGACGGCCAGACCGTGGTGATCGGTGGTGTGTACGAGTTCACCGACCGCAGCAGCGTCAGCAAGGTGCCGTTCCTGGGCGATGTCCCGTTCCTGGGCAATCTGTTCAAGAAGCGCGGCCGCAACAAGGACAAGGCCGAACTGCTGGTGTTCGTGACCCCGAAGGTGCTGCGCGTGGCCAAGAAGAGCTGAGCCCGCCCGTACACGCTGCACGAGACGGGGCCGCCATGTGCGGCCCTTTCTCGTGGTGGATCCACGCCATGAGGCGATGGCCATTCATCCGTCCTTGATCCAATCCGCGGACCGGCCTGCGATGATGTGGGGAACCCGTGCCGTTCCGCGCCGGTCAAAGGCCCCCATGAACCTGCCACCGCCGATGCCCGAATCCGCCGCGCCGCCGCCCGCGCCGACCACTTCGCAGCTGCATGCCGCCTTCACCGGCCTGCGTGATGCCCTGTCGGCCGAGATCGTCGGCCAGGCCGCGCTGGTCGAGCGCCTGCTGATCGCCCTGCTGGCCGACGGCCACCTGCTGGTCGAAGGTGCCCCCGGCCTGGCCAAGACCACCGCCATCCGTGCGCTGGCCTCGCGCCTGGAAGCCGATTTCGCCCGCGTCCAGTTCACCCCGGACCTGCTGCCGGCCGACCTGACCGGTACCGAGATCTGGCGCCCGCAGGAAGGACGCTTCGAATTCGTGCCCGGCCCGATCTTCCACCCGATCCTGCTGGCTGATGAAATCAACCGCGCCCCGGCCAAGGTGCAGTCGGCGCTGCTGGAAGCCATGGGCGAGCGCCAGGTCACCGTCGGCCGCCACACCTATGCGCTGCCGTCGCTGTTCCTGGTGATGGCCACGCAGAACCCGATCGAGCAGGAAGGCACGTTCCCGCTGCCGGAAGCGCAGCTGGACCGGTTCCTGATGCATGTGCGCATCGGCTACCCCGACCAGGCCGCGGAAGCGGAGATCCTGCGCCTGGCCCGCGACCGTGCGCGCGGTGCACTGGACAACGCCGTGCCGGCACCGGAGAAGCTGCCGATGCAGGTGGTGTTCGACGCACGCCGCGAAGTGCTGGACCTGCACATGGCGCCGGCGCTGGAGCGTTACCTGATCGAACTGGTGCTGGCCTCGCGCGATCCGTCGCGCTACGACGCCGGCCTCGGCCGCCGCATCGCCTGGGGCGCGAGCCCGCGTGGCTCGATCGCGCTGGAGCGCTGCGCGCGTGCACGTGCGTGGCTGGCCGGTCGTGACTTCGTTACCCCGGATGACGTGCGTGCCGTGGCCGCCGACGTGCTGCGCCACCGCGTGCTGCCCAGCTATGAAGCGACGGCCGAAGGCTGGGATGGCGAGCGACTGGTGCAGGAACTGCTGGCCCGCGTGCCGGCGCCCTGAGCCTGCGCATGTCCGATCCATCCCTGCCGCACAGCGCCAGCGTGGCCGAAGGCGATGGCCTGCGCCCGCAGCTGGCCGAGCTGGTGGCGCTGCGCCGGCTGGCACAGCGACCGCCGCCGCCGCGTCGTGGGCGTGTGGGCAATGCCGGCCAGGCACCGTCACCGCTGCGCGGACGCGGCATGGAATATGCCGAGTCGCGCGAATACGTACCCGGCGATGACGCCCGGCACATCGACTGGCGGGTGACCGCGCGCACCGGTCGCGCGCACACCAAGCTGTTCCAGGCCGAGCGCGAGCGGGTCAGCCTGATCGTCGCCGATACTTCTCCGGCGCTGTATTTCGGTACGCGCGTGCGCTTCAAGTCAGTCCAGGCCGCGCGCGCCGGTGCCGTAGCCGCCTGGTCCGCGCAGCGTCGCGGCGACCGTATCGGCGCGCTGCGTGGCAGTGATCGTGAACCGCCGATTGCTCCGGCCGGCGGCCCGCGTGGCGTGCTGCGCGTGCTCGACGCACTGACCCGCTGGTATGCGCAACCGCCCGCCGATGACCTTGGCCTGGAGCGCGCGCTGGATCACGCCGGCCGCGTGCTGCGCCCCGGTGCGCGCATGCTGGTGCTGGCCGATCCCCAGCAGGCCCTGCGCATCGCCCCGGCGCGCTGGAGTGCGCTGGCCCAGCACCATGATCTGAGCCTGCTGCTGCTGGTCGATCCGCTGGAACTGCAGCCGCCTTCGGCACCGCTGCAGTTCCTGGCCGCGCAGCAGCGCATCGGCCTGGACCTGCGCCGCAGCGAGGTGCAGGCGCACTGGCGCGCGCACTTCGTTGAACCGCTGCAGGCCATGCGCCAGCAGCTGGCCGCACGCAGGGTGGATGTGCACATCCTCTCCACCGATGCGCCCAGCGACGCGTGGCTGGCACCTGCACCGACCGAGGTGCCGGCGTGAGCGCGGCCCTGCCACTGCGCGACGTCGCACTGCCGCCGTCACCCTCGTGGTGGCCACCGGCGCCGGGCTGGCTGATGCTGATCGGCGCCGTGCTGCTGGTGCTGGGCATCGTGGTGTTCATCGGCGAGCGTCGTCGCCGTCGACGCCAGCGCTGGTTGCAGCAGTTCGACCGGGAACTGCAGGCTGCGCCCACCGCAGCGGCCGAACTGGCCGCCGTCGCCGGCCTGCTGCGTCGCGCCGCGCGCCTGGCCCAGCCGGGCAGCGAAGCGCTGCATGACCAGGCCTGGTGGCAGCGGATCGACCCGAAGGAGCAGCTGGCCGAGCCGGAGCGACGCCTGCTGGCCGAGGGCGCGTACCGCCCGCAGGTGGCCGCGGACGAGGTGGCCGAGGTCCGCCGCTGGGCACGCGAACGTTACCTGCAGCTGCTGCAGGAGCGTCGCCGATGAGCCTGCTGGCAAGTTACTGGCCCTGGCCGGACCTGCAGCTGGCCTGGCCGCTGGCACTGCTGGCGCTGCCGGTGCCGCTGCTGATGCATCTGTGGAAGCGCCGGGCCGAGCCGGGTGCTGCCCTGCGCGTTCCGTATGCCGCCGCCGAGCTGCAGGCCCTCGCCGGCGGCGGGCGGGTCGATGCGTACTGGCTGCGCACGATCATCCTGTGGTTGGCCTGGGCCGCACTGTGCGTGGCGATGGCGCGGCCGCAGCAGCTGGGCGAAGCGATCACGCCGCCGCAGGAAGGCCGACAGATGATGCTGGCGATGGACGTGTCCGGCAGCATGAGCGAGCCGGATATGGTGCTCGGCTCGCAGGCGGTGGAGCGATTGACCGCGGCCAAGGCCGTGCTGGCCGACTTTCTCGACCGCCGTGCCGGTGATCGCGTCGGCCTGCTGGTGTTCGGCGACCGCGCGTACACGCTCACCCCGATCACCGCCGACCTGGCCAGCGTGCGCGACCAGCTGCGCGACAGCGTGGTTGGCCTGGCCGGGCGCGAGACCGCCATCGGCGATGCCATCGCACTGGCGGTCAAGCGCCTGCGCAGCCAGCCGGAAGGGCAGCGCGTGCTGATCCTGCTGACCGACGGCGTCAGCAATGCCGGTGTACTGGAGCCGCTGCGCGCGGCCGAACTGGCCCGTGCCGAAGGCGTGCGCGTGCACACCGTGGCCTTTGGCAGCGACGGCAGCATGCGTCTGTTCGGCATCCCCATCGCCAGCGACCGCGACCCGGTGGATGAAGCCACCCTGCGAAAGATCGCCGAGATGACCGGCGGCCGTTTCTTCCGCGCCCGCGATACCGACGAGCTGGCCGGCATCTACGCCGAGCTGGACCGGTTGGAACCGATCGCGGCGAAGGGCCCGAGCCTGCGCCCGCGCAATGAACGCTATGCCTGGCCGCTGGGCCTGGCGCTGTTGCTGGGTGCACTGGCATGGCTGTGGCCGGAGCGCCGCCGATGATCGCCACCTTCCTGCAGACTTTCCACGCGGCGCTTCCCGATTGGAACGCACTGCATTTCCTGCGGCCCGAGTGGTTGTGGGCGCTGCTCGCGCTGCCGCTGATCATCGCCGCCGCGCTGTACCGGCAACGCCGCAGTGACGCGTGGCGGCAGGCCGTCGACGCCCACCTGCTGTCGCACCTGCTGGCCGCGGGTGGCCGCCGCCGTGCGCGCCTGCCCTGGGCCATCCTGCTTGGCTGGACGCTGGCGGTGCTGGCCCTTGCCGGCCCGAGCTGGCGCCAGCAGGCGCAGCCCATGTACCAGGCCGGCACGCCGCTGGTGGTGGTGCTCGACCTGTCCAGTCGCATCACCGCCACCGATCTGCCGCCGTCGCGGTTGCTGCAGGCGCGGGCCAAGATAGGCGCGCTGCTGCGTGCGCGGCAGGGCGGGCAGGTGGGTCTGGTGGTGTATGCCGATGATGCCTACACCGTCGCACCGTTGACCGATGACACCGCCAACGTGGGGCTGTACCTGGATGCGCTGTCGCCGGAGGTGATGCCGCGCGATGGGCAGCATGCCGACCGCGCCATCGACTGGGCGACCCAGCTGCTGCGGCAGACCGGCACGCTGCGTGGGCGCATCCTGCTGATCAGCGACCAGGCCGATGCCGCCGCCGCGCTCGCCGCGACGCAGGCGCGTAGTCTCGGCCTGCAGGTGTCGGTGCTGGGCCTCGGCACGCCCACCGGTGCCGCTTACCGCGATGGCAGCGGGCAGATCGCCCAGGCGGCGCTGGATGAAGGCAGCCTGCGCACGGTGGCTACCGCCGGTGGCGGCCAGTACGCCCGGATCGCCGCCGATGACCGCGACCTGCGTGCACTGGATGTGCTGGATGCCAGCGATGGCACCGCCCGGCAGCGCCCGGGGCAGGGCAGTCAATGGCAGGATGAAGGCTACTGGCTGCTGCCGCCGCTGATGCTGCTGGCCCTGCTGGCGTTCCGCCGCCGCGCGGTGCTGGCCGCGGTGCTGGCGGTGGGCCTGCTGCCGCTGGCCGGCAACCTGCACGCGCAGCCACGCAGTGCGCCGACGAAAGAAACCGGCACGCTCTGGCAGCGCGCAGACCAGCGCGAGCACGAACGTATAGCAGAAGGCGTGCAGGCCTACCGCAACGGTGATTTCGACACCGCGCGCGCGCGCTTCGAGGGCATCGACAGCGATGCCGGCCTGTACAACCTCGGCAACGCGCTGGCGCGGCAGGGCGACTACGACGGTGCCATCGCCGCTTATGACCGCGCGCTGGCCAAGCATCCGGGCATGGCCGATGCCGTGGCCAACCGCGCGGTGGTGGACGCCGCGCGCAAGCGCAAGCCGCCGTCGAACAAGGGCCAGAACAACCGCTCCAACCAGGACAAGGGGCAGGGCCAGCCGCCGCAGCAGCCGAAGCAGGAACAGCAGCCGGGTCAGCAGGGGCAACAGGGCCAGCAGGATCCTAAGCAGGGGCAGGGGGATCAACAGCCTCGGCAGCAGGGCAAGCCCGGCGACACGAAGGACGGCCAGAATGCCGGTCCGCAGGCCGCCGATGCGAAGGCACAGGCGCAGGCCGACGCCGAACAGCGCCAGCGCATGCAGCAGGCCATGCAGCAATCCAGGCCTGGCGAGCAGGGCAAGCCGGCCACGCGTGGCGACGGCCGCACGCCGCAGCAGCGTGAGGAACAGCAGGCGGTGGAGGCGTGGATGCGCCGCGTGCCCGATGACCCGGGCGCGTTGCTGCGCACCAAGTTCCAGCTGGAAAACGAACGTAGAAAGAGGGAAGGGCGATGATCGGCGTGCCGCGCAGGACATTCCAGGTGACGGTGCTGCTGGCGATGCTGCTGGTGTGGCTGCCGTCGGCCGCGCTGGCGCAGACGCGCGCGTGGCTCGACCCGGCCAGCACCACCCTGGGCGAACCGGTCACCCTGCAGGTGGAAACCGACCAGGGCAGTCCGGACTACGCGCCGTTGAATGCAGACTTCGTGCTCGGCGCGCAGGGCAGCAGCCGCCAGGTGCAGTGGAGCAACGGCAGCATGCAGCAGCGCAACGTGTACTCGGTGACGCTGACCCCGCGCCGCAGCGGCACCCTGCTGGTGCCCTCGCTGCAGGTCGGCCGCCAGCGCACCGAGCCGCTGCAGCTGCAGGTGGGCACCGGCACGGTGCCCACCGCACAGAGCAATGCCGCCGCCTTCGTCGAGACTGAAGTAGACGACGCGCAGCCTTACGTGCAGCAGAGCGTGGGCGTGGTGGTGCGCCTGTACTTCGCCTCGCAGCTGGCCTCGGGCGAGCTGGTGCTGGATACGCCCGAGGGTGCTTCGCTGCAGCGGGTAGGCGAGGACCGCACTGACGTGCGCCAGATCAATGGCCGCCGCTACAACGTGGTGGAGCGCCGCTTCCTGCTGATTCCCGAACGCAGCGGGCCATTGCGGCTTCCTGGTGCACGCTTCAACGGGCGCACGGCCGGTGGCTTCTTCGATGATTTCTTCGGCGCGGGTGGCGACGGGCGCATGAATGCCGTCGCCCCCGAGCGCACCCTGCAGGTGCGCGCGCAGCCGGCGCAGGCACCGCAGCCCTGGTTGCCGCTGCACGGCCTGCAGCTGCGCTACACCACGGCGCCGAATGGTGCGCGTGCCGGCGAGGCGGCCACCGTGGTGGTCGAGGCCGTGGCCAACGGCGCGACCCGCGCCCAGTTCACTGACCTGCCGGTGCCCGACGTGGGCGATGCCGGGCAGGTCTTTGCCGAACCGGCCCAGTACGATGAGACGTTCAGCGGCAGCACGCCGCGCCTGAAGATCACCCGTCGCTATTCGATCGTGCCGCGCCAGGCCGGCACGCTGGTGGTGCCGGGGCCGAAGGTGACCTGGTGGAACGTGGACAGCGGCAACGCCGAGCAGGCCACGCTGCCGGACCTGACCCTGACGGTGGCCGCCGGACGCAGCGGCACCCCGGCGCCCCAGCCCCTCGATACCCAGGCTGCGCTGCCGGGCGACGACGCGCAGCCGGACGCAGCGACCGCAGTGGCGCTCGGCGCGGCCGTTGCGCGCCCGTGGCCCTGGATCGCGGCCGCCGTGGGCCTGGCCGTGCTGTGGCTGCTGACCCTGGCCTGGGGCTGGCGCCGTGGCCGTCGTGCAGCGTCTGCCGACGCACCGATCACCGCAGGCACCCGCCACGGCGGCACATCGCGTGGCAGCGTGGCCGCGCTGCGCCGCGCACTCGATGGCGAGGGATTCGACCAGGTGCAGGCGCAGTTGTGTGCGATGGCCGGGGTGGAACGCCTGGAGCAGGTGATCGAGCGCCTGGCCGATCCGGCCCAGCGCCAGGTGCTGCTGGACCTGCAGGCCGCGCGCTGGGGCGGGCAGGGTGAAGCGTCGGTGCTGCGTGCGCGCCTGCGCGAGTGCTTCCGTGACGGACCGCACTGGTCGGCGCCGCAGAAAGCCGTGGACACTGGGCTGGCGCCGCTGTACCCCACGCAGCGACCCTGAACCGGCGCGGCTTGCGCGCTTTGTTAGAGTAGATTCATTTTTCGAGGAATGCCGCGTATGACAGCAGCTGCTGCCGACAGGAAGAAGTTGCCCCTGCACTGGAAGATGGGCATCGGCTTTGCGATCGGCTTGGTTCTGGGACTTACCGTGCATGCCCTGGGCGGCAGCGTCGATGGTGTGCAGGCCGGTGCCAAGTGGGTCATGGACTACATCACCACGCCGGCGTCGGGCCTGTTCCTCAACCTGATCTTCATGCTGATCGTGCCGCTGATCTTCTCGGCGCTGATCATGGGCGTGTCCGAGATGGGCGATATCCGCGCCCTCGGCCGCATCGGCTGGAAGACCCTGGCCTACACCATTCTGTTGTCCGGCATTGCCGTGGGCATCGGCCTGGTGCTGGTCAACGTGCTCAAGCCGGGCGCCGGCGTCGACCCGCAGACGGCCGCGCTGATGCTGTCGGAGAATGCCGAGCGCAGCAAGGAGATCGTCGCCGGCATCCATGGCACGCCCAAGGGCATGGACATGCTGCTGTCGATCGTGCCGAGCAACGTGCTGCAGGCGGCATCGGACAACGGCGCGATCCTGTCGCTGATGTTCTTCGCGCTGATGTTCGGCATCGGCATGGTGCTGACCGACGAAGCGAAGGTCGCCCCGCTGCGTCGCGCCATCGAAGGCGTGTTCGAAATCTCGATGACCCTTATCAACCTGGTCATCCGCCTGGCCCCGTACGCGGTGGCCTGCTTCATGTTCAACCTGGCCGCGCTGTTCGGCTTCGAGCTGATCCTCCGCCTCGGCGCCTATGTGGGCGTGGTGGTGCTGGCGCTGGGCCTGCACATGGTCGTGACCTACGGCGCCGCCGTGTGGCTGTCGGGCCGTTCGCCGCTGTCGTTCTTCCGCGACACCCAGGAAGCGACGGTGATGGCCTTCTCCACCGCCTCCAGCAACGCCACCCTGCCGACCGCGCTGCGCGTGGCCGATCAGATGGGCCTGCCGCAGCGCGTGTCGCGTTTCGTGCTGACCGTGGGCGCCACTGCCAACCAGAACGGCACCGCGCTGTTCGAGGGCGTGACGGTGATCTTCCTGGCCCAGTTCTTCGGCGTGGACCTGTCGATCGGCCAGCAGGTCATGGTGATGGCGGTCTGCATCCTGGGTGGCATCGGTACCGCCGGCGTGCCGTCGGGCTCGCTGCCGGTGGTGGCGATGATCTGCGCCATGGTCGGCGTGAACCCGCTGGGCATCGGCCTGATCCTGGGCGTGAATCACTTCCTGGACATGTGCCGGACCGCGCTGAACGTGACCGGTGATTTGGCCCTGACCACCCTGGTGGCCAAGGGCGAGGCTGCGGACACCCCGGCCGAGGCGGCCGCCGCCGCGGCGCGTCTGGACAACTGACCGGTAGTGCCGGCCGCTGGCCGGCAAACCCTGAACGGGGTCGGATTCCTTTCCGCCAGGAAACGGCTCCGACCCTGTCTCGTTTTCGGGCGCCGTTGACCTGACCCTGCCGGGCGTCTGTGGGACAATGGCGCGCCCGCAGTTTCGCGGCCGCCTCCCGATTCCGACAGAACCATGACGCAGCCTACCCGTCGCCAGTTGGCCAACGCCATCCGCTTCCTTGCCGCTGATGCGGTTGAAACCGCAAATTCCGGCCACCCCGGCATGCCCATGGGCATGGCCGATATCGCCGAAGTGCTCTGGAACGACTATCTCCGGCACAATCCGAACAACCCGCAGTGGTTCAACCGCGACCGCTTCGTGCTGTCCAACGGCCACGGCTCGATGCTGCAGTACGCGCTGCTGCACCTGAGCGGCTACGACCTGCCGATCGAGCAGCTCAAGCAGTTCCGCCAGCTGGGCAGCCACACCGCCGGCCACCCGGAATACCACGAGACCCCGGGCGTGGAAACCACCACCGGCCCGCTGGGCCAGGGTTTCGCCAATGCCGTGGGCTTCGCCCTGGCCGAGAAGCTGCTGGCACAGCGCTTCAACCGCCCGGAGCTGGAAATCGTCGACCACCGCACCTGGGTGTTCATGGGCGATGGCTGCCTGATGGAAGGCGTGTCGCATGAAGCCGCTTCGCTGGCCGGCACCTGGGGCCTGCACAAGCTGGTCTGCTTCTGGGACAACAACCACATCTCCATCGACGGCAACGTCGCGGGCTGGTTCACCGACAACACCCCCGAGCGTTTCGAAGCCTATGGCTGGAACGTGGTGCGCGATGTCGACGGCCACGACCCGGAAAGCATCAAGGCCGGCATCGAGGCCGCGCTGTCGCAGAGCGACAGGCCGACCCTGATCTGCTGCCGCACCACCATCGGCTTCGGTTCGCCGAACAAGGCCGGCAAGGAATCGAGCCACGGCGCCGCGCTGGGCAAGGACGAGCTGGCCGCCACCCGCAAGGCGCTGGACTGGAACTACGGCCCGTTCGAGATTCCGGAAGAGATCTACGCCGGCTGGCGCGCCGGCGGTACTGGCACCCTGCGCCAGGCCGAGTGGGAGCAGCAGTTCGACAAGTACGCCGCGCAGTACCCGGCCGAAGCCGCCGAGCTGACCCGTCGTTCGCATGGCGAGCTGCCGGCCGACTTCGTCGCCCAGGCCGATGCCTACATCGCCAAGGTGGCCGCTGAAGGCCCGACGATCGCTTCGCGCAAGGCCTCGCAGCTGGCCATCGAAGCCTTTGCACCGCTGCTGCCGGAAATCGTCGGCGGCTCGGCTGACCTGGCGCATTCGAACCTGACCCTGTGGAAGGGCAGCACGTCGGTCGCCAGCGATGACGCCAACGCCAACTACGTGTACTACGGCGTGCGCGAGTTCGGCATGACCGCCATTGCCAACGGCCTGGCCCTGCACGGTGGTTTCATTCCGTTCGACGCCACCTTCCTGGTGTTCAGCGATTACGCCCGCAACGGCGTACGCATGAGCGCGCTGATCCCGGCCCACGCCATCCACGTCTACACCCACGACTCGATCGGCCTGGGCGAAGACGGCCCGACCCACCAGCCGGTGGAGCACCTGGCCTCGCTGCGCTACATCCCGAACAACGATGTGTGGCGCCCGTGCGATGCCGTCGAGTCGGCGGTGAGCTGGAAGGCCGCGATCACCCGCCAGGACGGCCCGAGCTGCCTGGTGTTCAGCCGCCAGAACCTGCCGCACCAGCCGCGCAGCGCCGAGCAGATCGCGCAGATCGAGCGCGGTGGCTACGTGCTGGCCGATGCCGACGGCACCCCGGACGTGATCCTGATCGCCACCGGTTCGGAAGTCTCGCTGGCCACCGAAGCCAAGGCCCAGCTGGATGCCGCCGGCCTGAAGACCCGCGTGGTCTCCATCCCGTCCACCGACGTGTTCCTGCGCCAGGATGCGGCCTACCGTGAATCGGTGCTGCCCAACGCCGTGCGCAAGCGCGTGGCGATCGAAGCCGGCGTCACTGGGTTCTGGCGCCAGTTCGTCGGCCTGGACGGCGCGGTGATCGGTATCGACACCTTCGGTGCCTCGGCCCCGGCGGACAAGCTGTACAAGCACTTCGGCATAACCACCGACCACGTGGTGGCCGCCGCCAAGGCGCTGTAAGCAGCCGCGCAAAGCAGGAAAGGGAAAGGCCGGCGCAAGCCGGCCTTTCTCGTTTCCGGGTGGGAATACTGCTTTTCCCGGAATGACTCATCGGCGAACCGATGATGTCGTGTTGGCCTCTTCCGCCTGTACTGCGCTTTCTGCGAAAACAACGACCTACGTGGCATTCGCCGGGCAAACCCAGTTCGGGTGAAGGAGGGATCGTGCACAGGACGCATATCCAAATTGCAGGATGTAAGGTGATGCCTTACAGTTGGCAGGCGTGATCGTCAGCTTCCGGCATAAGGGGCTGAGAGCACTCTATGACCGGGGTGACGTGTCAGGTGTCCGCGCGGACCATGTCGGCCGCCTGCGACGTCTGCTCCATCAGCTTGATCAAGCCAATCTCCCCGGCGATATGGGATTACCAGGCAATCGTCTGCACCCATTGCAAGGAAACTACAAAGGCTATTGGTCCGTGAGCGTTTCGGCGAGCTGGCGCCTGGTCTTCCGCTTCCGGGGGCTCGATGTTGAATTGGTCGATTACCTTGATTACCACTAGGAGCACCTGCGATGCCGATGCATGACCCGCCTCATCCGGGGCAGTCGCTGCGCGAGGACATCCTGCCTGCGATCAACATGTCCATCAGCGCGCTTGCGCAGCATCTGGGGTACTCCCGCGGACAGCTGTCGACGATCATTAACGGGCATGCAGGCGTTTCTGCGGAACTGGCGTACCGGCTGGAACTGGCAGGTCTGGGAAACGCGCGAATGTGGTTGGCGATGCAGGCAGCCTATGATTTATGGCAGGCAGAACACCGGGAGCATCCCCCGATCAAGCGCCTGTACCTGGCCGATGTTCTGAACTGCCCGCAGTAGATCCACGCCACGCGTGGATGCCCGCTACATCGCCGCGCGCACGTCCATCAGTGCAAACCCCAGCAGGTTCAGCCCACGCCACTGCGCCGGTTGTGCGCGTCCGCGTGGTCCTTGGCCAGGCCGATGCCCCAGATGAAATCCACCGGGCTGGCTTCGACCAGCACCCAGCCTTCGGTTGCGCGCAGGAACGCCCCCAGTTCCGGGTTCTGGGCGAACTTGGCCTTGTTGCCGTCCACCACCAGCTGGTAGCGCGCCTGTACCCAGCGAGCTTCGTCGAAGCCTTCGATCTGGCGGCCTAGTGCCTTGGCCTTGTCCGGCGTGGCGCTGGCGATGATTTTCCCAAGCAGCTCGTTGGCACCGAACAGGCGCGCTTTGCCGGCCATCATGTAGTGCTCGGCGGTGCGGTAGTGCACGCCATCGATGTCGAAGCCGGCGTCATACCACTGGCTGAAGCAGAAGGCGGACACGCCGCTGCGCGGCGGCTGGTGGCCCCAGAAGCAGAGGTAACGCAGGTCTTCGCCTGCAGCCTGGCGCTGCTGCAGTTCATGCAGGAAACGGGAATCGTCTTTCATCGCCACAGGATACCGCGTCAGCGCTGCCGCCCCATTCGCCGGGCATGGCCCGGCGCTACCCCTGCTTACGCGGTGCGGGCGAGGGCCAGGCGAAGCAGGCGCGCGTTGACGCGCTCGCCGAGATCCTTCGGTGCCTGCAGGCCCATGCGCTGCAGGTACACCGCGTCGCCATCGCCGGCGGGCTGGCGCACCGCGGCCCACAGCGTGCGCAGCTTTTCGCCGCGCGTCTGCGTGTTTGCCTTCAGCCAGCCCAGTGCCTTCACCAGCACCTGCTCGATCTCGTTGAAATCGCTGCCCAGCGGATAGTCGGGCAGGGTGCCATCGGCACGGAACGGTGCCAGCGCCGCCGCCAGCGCCTGCGGTGTGTTGCGCTGTTCGCGCTGCGGATCGGGATGTCGCCCGGTGCGCAGCTTGCGCGATGCATAGGCCTGCTGCAGCAGGCCGGCCTGGAACGGTGCCTCGGTGATCGCGGTCATCGCCTGCACGCAGTCGTCGTCGGTCAACGCGCGCAGATCGGCAATGCCGTACTCGTTGAGGTAGATGTCACGCAGGTGGCGCGGAATGGTGGTGTGCCCGTAGTTCCAGCGCACGTTCGATGCACGCTGGCCCTTGTCGTCGCGCGCGGCACGGAACATCAGCACACTGCGCGCTTCCGGCAGCGCATGCGCCATCGCCACGAAGTTGTACTGCCCGCCCACGCCGGACACCACGCGGCCGTCGTCCAGCGCATCGGACACCGCCGCACCCAGCGCGGTGGCCATCATGCAGGAATTGAAGAAGCGCGCATGCCGGCGCTGCAGGCGCTCCAGCGTCTCGTTGCCGCCGTACAGCTGGTTGATCTCGCTGATGCGGCGCATGCCGATGGCGCTGCGCTCGTCGTCGGGCAGGGTGCGCAGCCATTCGTAGAACTCGGGCGAACCCAGGTAGAACGCGCCGTGCAGGTATTCGCCTTCTGCCTCCAGCGTGGCGTGGTCGATGGACAGCGTGCTGCCGTTCTCGATGCGCTGCATCAGCGCCAGATCGTCGTGCACCTTGCGCCGGATGACGCCGGTCTGCACCAGCCGGCGGAAGCCTTCGTTGAGCATTTCGCTGCAACCGTACAGACCGACCTCGAACGGATCGAGGCCGCCGATTTCCTCCACCAGCGGATGGCTGGCCAGCTGCGGATCCAGCGCATTCAAAACGCGGCGGTAGCGCGCGTTGTCGGTATGGCGCAGCACAAGCGCATGGCTGAGCGCATCGGCCAGCGTACCGATGCCGATCTGCAGCGTGCCGCCGTCGCGCACCAGAGTGCTCGCATACAGGCCGATGGCGTAGTCCGCATCGGCCACTGGCTGCCGCGGCAGGCCGAACAGCGCCGGGTACGGCGGCGGCGGGGTGATCACCAGATCGAAGAAGGACACATCCACCGTGGCCGTGCCGCCCAGGTAGGGCAGCTGCGGGTCGATCTCGGCCACCAGCAGCGGGCGCGGCAGGCCACGCGCGGCCATCGCATCCAGGGTGTCCTGGGTGATGTCGTTGTTGCACGACAGCGAAAGCCGGCGGTCGTCCGGGCGCATCGCTACTTTCTGCACGATCACCTGCGGTGCGCGCTGCGCCACGGCGTCGGCGGCGTGCGTGTAATTCAGGCTGGTATAGCTGGATTGCGCCTGCCGCGAACCGAGCAGTGCGCCGGACTGCATGTAGAACTCCTCCACCTCCACATGCGGCGGCAGCGCATCGCGGGCGACCGCATCGGCATAGGCCAGGCGCGGGAAATCCTCGCCGAAATGGCGCTGCACGAACGGCGCCATGAAGCGCGCCTCCAGGCCATCGCCGCGTGCCTTGGGCGGGTTCAGCGACAGTGCGGTGTACAGCTGCAGCTGCCGCGACGCATCCCCTTCCACCCGCGCATACAACGCATTGAGCAGCCGGTGCGGCTTGCCCAGTGCCAGCGGTGCCCCCACCCGCAGCGGCCCGTCCACGCGCGCGAACAGCCAGTCAACGGCGGCGTCGAGGTCGGTCAGGTGTTCGGTCATGCGTGGCGGTCCTGCGGCAAGGGGAGTGCTGGCATTACAGCATGTCGGGCTTGAACCGCCGTCGACGCGAGATTTCCTGCCCTGAAACCATGAACCGGCCATCGCCCCGGTAGTGGAACGTGCGTGGCAGCTTCGGTCGCGGTGCGACGTGGGCGCGCACGATTTCCCAGATGAAAAGGTTGTTGGCCTGCACCTGGCTGTCGTCGTGCAGCCGGCACTCGAAGCTGGAATGGCATTGGCCGACCAGCGGTGCGGCGACGTCGCGGGCGGGCGCTGCATCCAGGCCAAACCGCGCGAACTTGTCCACCTCGCGGCCGCTGCAGTTGCCGATGTCCACCACGGTGTCCAGCAGCTCCACGCCCGGCACGTTGATCACGCACTGCCGGCTGTCACGGGCCAGGGCAAAGCTGTGGTTCTCGTTCCAGATGTAGGTGGCCAGCAGCGAGGGCGAGAAGCCCATCACCATGTGCCAGCCCAGTGTCATCAGGTTGCGTTGGCCGTGGGCCGCCGTGCTGACCAGTACGATGGGGCCCGGCTCGAGGAAACGCCGGGCCTGGTCTACCGGGTAATCCCGTTTGCGCAGCGGCTTCATGCGGGCTCCGTGGGCAGAGGGGCCGATGCTGGGGCAGGCCGGATGAACCGGCAGTCGAGGGCTTGACATCCCGTTCGATTACGCGCGTAATCTGGTTGTCGATTACGGATGTAAACCATGACCCCGATCAGCGAAGCCGAAGCCGTCGTGATGGAGGTGCTGTGGCAGCAGGCGCCGCGCAGTGCCGATGAGGTGGTGGCCGCACTGGCCCACCGTGAATGGGCCGAGCCGACCATCAAGACCCTGCTCAACCGCCTGCTGACCAAGGGCGCGATCGCCGCAGAGCGCGATGGCCGCCGCTACCTGTACCAGCCGCTGCTGCAGCGCCAGGCCTGGGTGGAAACGCAGAGCCAGGACTTCATCGGCCGCGTGTTCGATGGCCGGGTGGCGCCGCTGGTGGCGCACTTCAGCGAGCGTGGGCAACTGACGGCGCAGGACATTGCCGAACTGAAGAAGCTGATCCAGGAGATGGACGATGAATGAGCTGCTCGATGGACTGTGGCAGGCCAGCCTGTGGCTGGCGCTGGGCGTGCTGCTGCTGGCGGCCGCGCGGCCACTGCTGGTGAAGCTGGGCGGCGCGGAACTGGCCTATCGCAGCTGGTGGCTGCTGCCGCTGCTGCTGGTGGCCCTGCTGCTGCCCCTGCCGGCCTTGCGGGCATTGCCGGTGCTGCAGCATGTGCCCACGCTGCCGCTGAAGGTGGTGCCGGGCACCGTTGAAGGTGTCACCGCGCAGCTGCCGATGTGGCCGTGGCTGCTGGCCCTGGTCTGGGGGCTGGGCGCCGGCCTGCACCTGGCGCGCGAACTGCGCGCGCAACGCCGCTTCGAGCGCGCACTGGGCACGCTGCAGGCGCGCGGCGATGGCAGCTGGAAGGCCAGCGCCGACCCCGGCCTGCCCGCGCTGGTCGGCCTGTGGCAGCCGCGCATCGTGGTCGGCCCGCACTTCGACCAGCAGTTCGATGCCGACGAACAGGCGCTGATCCTGCGCCACGAACGCAGCCACCGCCGCAATGGCGACCACTGGGCCAATGGCGCATTGCTGCTGGCACGTTCCGTGTTCTGGTTCCACCCGTTGTTGCCCTGGGCCGCGCGCCGCTTCCTGCGCGACCAGGAACTGGCCTGCGATGCGCGCACCGTTGCCGCGCAGCCGACGCAGCGCCGTCTTTATGCCAGCACGCTGTTGAAGGCGCAGCTGGTCCGCCCGGTTGCACCGATGGCATGTCATTGGCGCAGCCAACCCGTGTTGAAGGAGCGTATCGCCATGTTGAAGCAGTCGAAGCGGAAGGCATTGCCGAAGGTGTCCGGCCAGGTGTTGCTGATGGGGTTGTGCATGGGTGTTGCTGCGTTGGCCTGGGCCAGCCAGGGTGCGGTGAAGGGCACGCCGTCGGTCAGCGCCGAGCCGTACCAGTACGCCGCGGCGGATGCCGCCAAGGCCGGCCTGGACAGCCCGATCCAGGCACAGAAGATGTCACCGCCCAGCTATCCGGCCGAGGCTTTCGAGAAGGGCCAGACCGGTGTGGTGAAGCTGATCGTGTCCGTCGATGCCAAGGGCACCGTCACCGATGTGCAGGTGGAAAGTGCGACCAACCCCGGCGTGTTTGAAGCCGCCTCGATTGCAGCGGCGCGTAAATGGACCTATACGCCGGCGATGAAAAATGGAAAGCCGGTGGCCGGCAAGCTGCGCGTCCCGATCACCTTCGCCATGGACAACACCGAATCTGCAGGCGGCCAGGCGCAGTGACGGCTGCGATGAAGGGCGCACCGCTGTGTATTGCAGCGGTGCTGCTGGCAGGCTGCGCCACCCGGGAGCGCGTGACCACGGTCGACACCCGCAGCGAGAACGTCGGCCACCAGCGCCTGCGCACGGCGGATGGGGACGGTAGCGGGCAGATCCAGCCTTACACGCTGGCGGCCAGCGAGGGCTATCGGATGCCGCAGCTGCATACCGCACCCGACCCGGTGGTGGGCGGGAACGACCCACGCACCTCGCTGGCACCGACCACCATCTGCCTGCAGGTGGTGGTCGACGCGCAGGGGCGGGTTGAACGCAGCCAGCCGCTGACCGACCGCAGTGAATGCAGCGCCGGCCTGGCGGCGGAGAACGGGCCGCTGCTGCAGGCTGCGCAGGCCGCGGTCGCGCAGTGGCTGTACTCGTCCGCAGCGGTCTGCCACTTCGCACCGGGCAAGATGCCTGATGACCGTGGCTGCGAGGGCGCGGACCGCATCGAACCGGTGGCGGTCACCCTGCAGTACGCGTTCACCTTCGTGAAGGGCCAGCACGTGGTACGCACGCAGGGCCGGTAGCGCCGGGCCATGCCCGGCGGAGGACACAGGGCGGGACGGTCGTCAGGCACCGCCAACGATGTTGGCCTTCACCGCCGGCCGCATCAGCTTCGGCTCGGCCAAGGTGGCATCACGCGCTTCGCGCACGCTAACGAATGCCGCTTCATCCACGCCGTCGTGCACGTGGATGTTGTGCGCGCGCTGCTCGCCGATGGTGGTCTGGTTGGCGAACGCGCGGCCACCCGGGCCGTAGTCGTGGCAGACGAACACGCGGGTGGCATCGGGAAGGGCAAGCAGGCGCTGGATGGAGCGGTACAGCTGCGCGGCATCACCGCCCGGGAAATCGCAGCGGGCGGTGCCGCCATCGGGCATGAACAGCGAGTCGCCGGTAAACAGCGCATCGCCGATGAGGTAGGCGATGCTGTCGCTGGTGTGGCCGGGCACGGCGATGATGCGGCCCAGCAACTGGCCCAGCGCGAAGGTTTCGCCGTCGGTGAACAGATGGTCGAAGTGTGCGTCCTGCGCCGACAGCTCCAGGCCGTAGCGCGGTGCGAAGGTGGCCTGCACATCGCGGATGCCCTCGCCGATGGCCAGGGTCGCCTGCGGGAAGCGCTGTTTCAGCCGTCGCCCGGCCGACACGTGGTCGGCATGGGCGTGGGTTTCCAGCAGCCAGCGCAGGCGCAGGCCCTGCTGCTCGATGGCCTCCAGCAGCGGGCGCACCGGCGCGTCGCTGCTGGCGTCGGTGTCCGGGTCGTAATCCAGGACCGGGTCGATCAGCGCCGCTTCACCGCTGTCCGGGTCGAAGACCAGGTAGCTGAAGGTATTGCTGTCGCGGTGGAAGAAGGATTTGACCTGGGCCGACATCGGAACCTCCTCAGCGCGTGCCGAGCACGCGGTTCAGCAGCTGTGCCAGATTTTCGCCGGCCAGCCGCAGCTGTGCTTCGGCCACCGGGCGGTAGCGTTCGGTGTATTCATCGCCGATCCTGTGCGTGGCCGGGTACACGCCCGGCTGCACCGAGATGCGGCAGCTGGCTTCGGCCCAGCGCTGCGGGTCGCGCTGCGGGTTGGACTGGCGGGCCAGCTTCGGCGCCGGCAACGCGCGCAGCACCGGCAGGTAGCCGGCGTCATCCAGCTTGCGGGTGTTGAGCATGCCGCTGTCCCACAGCGAATGCAGGTTGGTACCGCGGTTGCCGAACTGCAGCTGGAAGTCGTTGCCGCCCTTGTCGTGGCCATAGCCGGCATGCATCGGCTGGTGCACGTCACCGACCATGTGCACGACGAACTTCAGCGCCTGCAGACGCTCGCCGTCGGTCAGGCTGTGGTCGCCGAGAATGGCGCTCTGCGCCTTCAGTGCTTCGACGATGCAGTTACCGTTCTTGCAATGCTTGGCCGGCTCGTACTGGCAGCCGTCCTCGGCGATGTTGACGTAGTGCCAGCCGGCGGAGCGACGGCCCAGGCCGGGGTCCTTGGCGCGCAGCTGGTCGGCCCACGGCGCGATGCTGGCCAGGGTGGCGCCGGGCTCGGTGGCCAGCAGGTGGTCGACCTCGGCACGCGCAGCCGGGTTGAGACGGGTATCGGCAACTTCGGCCACCAGGCGATGGCCTTGCGCGCCCCAGGCATGGGCGGGGGCGGACAGGGTCAGCAGGGCCAGCGCGAGGGCGGCAGCGAGGATCAGGGAGTGCAGGGCTTTCATGGGGCCATTCTAGCGGGAGGCGCAGGGACTGGATTGACGGGATGGGGCCAGTCGCCATCCGGCATTGACAGTGGACGGGGTAGGGTGGGGGCCGATTGAGGGGGAGGGATGGATGATCATTGAAAACAGCCGTGCCGAAGCGGCTGCCACCGCCGACCAGGACTTTGCCGATAGCTTCAACGCACAGGTGCTGTGGCGCATGCGCTGCGCCTGCATCCTGGCGGCGTTGCTGGCGCTGGTTTTTGCCGTGCTGGACCGTAGCTGGCTTCCACCCGACGTGAATGCCGCCGTATTCCGGTGGCGCGCCGGCCTGCTGCTGCCGGCGCTGCTGATGGGGGTGATGCTGACCTTCGTGCCGGTCTTCCGCCGTCGCCTGCAGACGCTGGGGGCCTGCGTCGTGCTGGTGGCAGGCCTGGCGCTGGTCATGATGATCTGGACCGCCCATCGCGCGGGGGTGAACTATCCGTACGAAGGGATCAGCCTGTTCCTGTTGCTCAACTATTTCCTGTGCGGCCTGCGCTTCGCGGTCGCGGCGGTGGCTGGCTCCGTGGTCAGCGCGGCCTTCGCCCTGGCCGAGTTCAGCCTGGGCTGGCAAGGGGCGCTGCAGGGGGTGATGTTCGTGCTTGCAAGCAACACGGCGGGCATTGTGGGCAGCTACATTTCCGAACGACAGGCGCGGGCCACCTGGCGGGCCGAGCGTCAGCTGGATGCCATGGCCAACCATGACGCGCTGACCGGTCTGCTCAATCGCCGGGCCTTTGCCCGCCGCGCCCGCGAGATCTTCCAGGGCTATCTGAAAACGCCCCACGCACCCGGCGCGCTGCGGATCGCGATGATCGATATCGACTATTTCAAGCGTTACAACGATCACCACGGTCATCCGGCGGGCGACACGGTCCTGCATGCGGTCGCCCTCACCCTGGCTGCGCAGCTGCAGGGCACCGGCTCGGTGGTGGCGCGCTATGGCGGCGAGGAATTCGTAGCGCTGGGTTACTGGACGCCGGGTGAACCGGAAACGGCGCCGTTCGAGCAGATGCGGCAGCAGGTGCAGGCGCTGGCGATCACGCACGTGGCTTCTGATGCAGCGCCCGTGGTGAGTGTGAGCATCGGCGTGGCACGCTGGCATGACCAGGGTGGCGACACGCTGGAGCAGGCGTTGCAGCGTGCCGACAAGGCGCTGTACCGGGCCAAGGCAGCCGGCCGCAACCGGGTAGAAGTTGCCGCAGACCCGTAGCTCCACGCCCTGCGTGGAGGCTTTCAATGACCGCGGCGAGGGAGAAAAAAGGCCCCGGCACACACACCGGGGCAACATGCTGCGAGGGTTGCGGGTGCCTCAGAACTTGAAAACGTAAGACACGCCGTAGGCGAGCGGATCGATGTTCACCGTGCCGATCTTCTCGCCATTGAGCTTCACCTTGCTGTCGATGTCGATCCAGCGCAGGTCCACGCGCAGGGCACCCTTGTCGCCAATGGCGAAGTCCATGCCGGCATGCGCGGCCAGGCCCCAGGAATCCTGCAGCTTCAGCTTGCTGCCGGCCAGTGCGCCGGTGGTGTCCTCACTGAAGAAGGTGGTGTAGTTCAGGCCGGCGCCGATGAAAGGCGAAACCTTGCCCGCGCTGTTGAAGTGGTACTGCAGGCTGACCACCGGCGGCAGGTGCTTGGTGCTGCCGACCCGGCCCAGCCCGTCGATGCTGATGTCGTGCTTGAACGGCAGGGCGGCCAGCACTTCAATGCCCAGATTGTCCGCAATGAAATATTCGCCGGTGATGGTCGGCTTGATGTCACTGTCGACGTCCACCTTCAGGGTGCCACCGGCCAACGAGCCGTTGTTGGACTTCGGGGCGACCTGGTGGACGCCGGCCGAGATGGTCCAGTCGCCCTTTGACTGGGCCATGGCCGGGGCGGCGGCCAGCGAGACGGCGGCGGCCAGGGCGGCCAGGAGCAGGGGGGAGGTCTTGCGCATGGGGGTGTTCTCGTTGCGGGGTGGATGTGGCCAGTCTCGGCCTCACGCCGCGCTAACGCTTTGATCCGGATCAAATCCTGTCTGGCCGCCTGCCAGCCCCCGGGTGCTGGCCCGCGGTGGTCAGGGCGGTGCTGCTAGACTTGTGGGCCCTATCCATCCCGCCGCACCCGTCGCGGCTGCAGGAGCTTCTGAACATGGCAATCAAGGTTGGTATCAACGGTTTCGGTCGCATCGGACGCAACGTCCTGCGCTCGGCGGTGCTGAACTTCGGCGATGACATCGAAATCGTGGCCATCAACGATCTGCTGGAGCCGGACTACCTGGCGTACATGCTGAAGTACGACTCCGTGCATGGCCGCTTCAAGGCCGACGTGGCCGTGCAGGGCAACGACCTGCTGGTCAACGGCAAGAAGATTCGCCTGACCCAGGAACGCGACCCGGCCAACCTGAAGTGGGACGAAGTCGGCGCCGACGTGGTGCTGGAAGCCACCGGCCTGTTCCTGACCAAGGAAACCGCGCAGAAGCACATCGACGCGGGCGCCAAGAAGGTCATCCTGTCGGCCCCGTCGAAGGACGACACACCGATGTTCGTGTTCGGCGTGAACGACAAGACCTACGCCGGCCAGGCGATCATCTCCAACGCCTCGTGCACCACCAACTGCCTGGCCCCGCTGGCCAAGGTCATCAACGACAAGTGGGGCATCAAGCGCGGCCTGATGACCACCGTGCACGCGGCCACCGCCACCCAGAAGACCGTCGATGGCCCGTCCAACAAGGACTGGCGCGGCGGCCGTGGCATCCTGGAGAACATCATTCCGTCGTCCACCGGCGCAGCCAAGGCTGTCGGCGTGGTCATCCCGGAACTGAACAAGAAGCTGACCGGCATGAGCTTCCGCGTCCCGACTTCGGACGTGTCGGTGGTCGACCTGACCGTCGAGCTGGAAAAGGAAGCCACCTACGCCGAGATCTGCGCCGAAGTGAAGGCACAGAGCGAAGGCGCGCTGAAGGGCATCCTGGGCTACACCGAAGACAAGGTGGTGGCCACCGATTTCGTCGGTGAAACCCACACCTCCGTGTTCGATGCCGACGCCGGTATCGCCCTGGACGGCACTTTCGTCAAGCTCGTGTCGTGGTACGACAACGAGTGGGGCTACTCGAACAAGTGCCTGGAAATGGCCAAGGTCGTCGCGGCCAAGTAAGGCCCGCGAAGATCCGCACACGAACCCCGGCCTGGCCGGGGTTCGTCGTATCTGGGCCCGGCTGACGTAGCATGGGCCCCGGACCGCTGCCGCTGGGGCGCGGCTGCGTTGGGGTAGACGAAGAATGGAAGCACTGATCGTCCTGTTGGTTCTGGCCCTGCTGGCGATACCGCTGCTGCTGGTGGTGGCGCTGGTGATGATTGCCGGCCTGCGCCGGCGCGTGGCCGCGCTGGAAGGCGCACTGGCCGAGGGCATCACGGCCGCCGCCGCACCGCTGCGTGAAGCCGGGGCTCCCGTGCCACCGGCTCGGCCGGCCGCCGCCGAGACCAGCGAACCGCCGTTCCTGCGCCCGGCCGTTGCCGCGCCGCCGCCGGTACGGCCCCCCGAACCTTCCGTTGCGCCGCCCGCGCCGGCCCCCGCACCCGCCGCACCGCCGCCGGTACCGGCATGGCCGCCATTGCCAGCGGAACCGGCGATGCCCAACGTGATCGAACGCGCCGTGGGCGCGGTCAAGCGCTGGTTCACCGAAGGCAACGTGCCGGTGAAGATCGGCATGCTGGTGCTGCTGGCCGGCGTCGCCGCGCTGTTGAAGTACGTCAGCGACCAGGGCTGGCTGGTGGTGCCGATCGAGCTGCGCCTGGCCGGCATTACCGTTGGCGCACTCGGCCTGCTCGGTTTCGGTTGGCACCAGCGCGAACGCCGCCGGTTGTTTGCGCTGGCCCTGCAGGGCGGCGCCATCGGCGCGCTGCTGCTGACCATCTTCGCCGCGTTCAAACGCTTCGAACTCATCAACCCCGGCTTCGCCTTCGCCAGCTCGATCCTGCTGGTGGCGGGCCTGTGCGTACTGGCCGTGGTGCAGAACTCGCGCACGCTGGCGGTGCTCGGCATCCTCGCCGGCTTCATGGCACCGCTGTGGCTGTCCACCGGCAGCGGCAACCACGTGGGCCTGTTCAGCTACTACGCGGTGCTCAATGCGGGCATCTTCGCCATCGCCTGGTTCCGTCCGTGGCGCGCGCTCAACCTGCTGGGTTTTGCTTTCACCTTCGGCATCGGCACGTTCTGGGGCGTGCTGCAGTACCGCGCCGACAAGTTCGCCAGCACCGAGCCGTTCCTGCTGCTGTTCTTCGCCTTCTACCTGCTGATCCCGCTGCTGTACGCACGCCGCCAGCCGGCCGAGCGTCGCGATCTGGTTGACGGCAGCCTTGTGTTCGGCACGCCGCTGATCGCGTTCTCGCTGCAGGCCGGCATGCTGCACGCGCAGCCGATGACGCTGGCGTTGTGCGCGCTGGGCCTGGCCGCGATTTACGCGGTGCTGGCACGCGCGCTGATCCATCGCGCCTCGTACAGCGTGCTGGCGCAGTCGCACGCGGTGCTGGCGGTAGGCTTTGCCACCCTGGCGGTACCACTGGCTGTGTCGGCGCGCGCCACCGGTGCGGTGTTCGCGCTGGAAGGCGCCGGCCTGGCCTGGCTGGGGCTGCGGCAGAAGCGCTGGCTGCCACAGGTGGCCGCTGCGCTGCTGCAGCTCGGCGCCGCGTTCGCGTTCGTGGTGGGTGCCGACTACTGGCACGGCGACACGCGGTTCCTGCTCAACCCGACCGCCATCGGCGCGCTGCTGCTTTCCGTGGCCGGTTTCGCCAGTGCGTGGAGCTACCAGCGCTGCGCGCGGCATGACGTGGCCGTGGTCTATTACCTGTGGGGCCTGCTGTGGTGGCTGGGCGGGTTCGTCCATGAGATCGGCCGCTTCATCGAGCACGCGGCGCAGGCGGACGCGCTGCTGGTGCTGGCGGCGGTCACCGCCTGGCTGGCGGCCGAGGTGCAGCGTCGCCAGCCGGCACGCGCGCTGGGCATGACCGCACTGGTGATGCTGGCCGCCGGCTTCCCGCTGGCCCTGCTGCAGAGCGATGCGCACCAGCAGCCGTTTGCCGGTTACGGCGCGCTGGGCTGGGCGGTGTTCGCCGTGCTGGGCGTGCGCACCCTGCTGTGCCTGCGGCAGGGCGGCGACGGCGTGGCCCGTATCGCCCAGTTCCTGTGGTGGCTGCTGTGGCCGTCGCTGCTGTCCCTGTTTGCGCTGTGGGGCGGCGATACCGCGCATCTGGCCCAGGGCTGGAGCGCGCTGCTGGTGACTCTGCCGTGGCTGCTGCTGGCGGCGTTGTCGCTGAGGCGCTGGGCGTGGCTGCGCTGGCCGCTGGGTGTCGCCTTCGATGCTGCGCGCGTGGCGCTGCAGAGCGTGGTGTTCGGCGTGTTGGCCTGCGCCTGGTGGATCGGCATCACCCTCGCCGGCGATGCCGCACCGCTGCCGTGGCTGCCGGTGCTGAACCCGGCCGAGCTGGCACAGTGGCTGAGCCTGCTGCTGGCCGCGCGCTGGCTGTTCGGCGGCCAGGCCCCGGCGCTGTTGCAGCGCCTGCGCGTGCCGCTGCTGGCCCTGGCCGGCTTCATCGCCCTGACCAGCACCGTGCTGCACGGCGTGCACCACTGGGGCGGTGTGCCCTGGGCGCCGTCGATGGCCCGCGAGAGCCTGGCCCAGACCAGCCTGACCGTGCTGTGGAGCGTGCTCGGCGTGATCGCCTGGGTCTGGGGCTCGCGCCGTGGCCAGCGCGTGCTGTGGATGGTTGGCGCCGTGCTGATGGCCGTGGTCCTGGCCAAGCTGGTGCTGATCGACCGCCAGCATCTGGGCAACCTGCTGGGTATCGCATCGTTCATCGCCTACGGCCTGCTGTGCACGGTCGTGGGCTATCTGGCGCCGGCGCCCCCGGGCACCGCGCCGACCGTGGAGAACACGCAATGAAAAAGTGGAGCACGGCACTGCTGCCGATGTTGCTGGCGCTGGCCGGCGTCGCATCCGCGCAGGCCACCGATTACCGCACGCACTACGCCGAACAGTGGCCGTTGAGCCTGTCCAGCGCGCAGTCCGGCGCCTACCGCGTGGTACTGGAGCCGGCCATCTACCGCCGCGCCGGCAGCGCCGATCTCAGCGACCTGCAGGTATTCAACGCGGCGGGCCAAGCGTTGCCCTCCGCGCTGCTGGCCCCGGACCAGCCGCTGGCGCAGCCGCCGGTGCATCGCGAGCTGCCGTGGTTCGCGCTGCCGCCGTTGGCCGAAGCGCAGCGCAATGACCTGCAGCTGCTGACCGAGCGCGACACCGATGGCCGCGTGCGCCGGGTCGAAGCGCGCGTGGGCGGCGGCGTCGTGGCGAACGGGCAGGGCGGTTGGCTGATCGATGCCAGCGTGCTGGGCCAGCAGCCGCTGGCCGCACTGGTGCTGGACTGGGCCGACAGCGGGCAACCGCTGCAGGCGTTGGTGCAGCTGGATGCCAGCGACGACCTGCAGCACTGGCGCGCGGTCGCGCGCGATGTGCCGCTGGTGGACCTGCAGCGCGCCGGCAAGCGCCTGCTGCAGCGTCGCCTGCAGGTGGATGGCAACGCACGCTACCTGCGCGTGCTGCCGCAGGGCGACGCGCGCCTGCCGGCCCTGCGCAGCGTGATGGCCGAACTGCCGCCGGCGCCGGCGACGCTGCCGTGGGAGTGGCTGTCGCTGGAACCCATGGCGGCCGGCAAGGGTGAATACACCTTTGAGCTGGATGGACGCTTCCCGGTCAGCAAGGCCGACGTGGCCAGCACCGACAACAGCCTGGTGCAGTGGACGCTGTACAGCCGCGACGATGCCGATGCGGAATGGCAGCGCCGCAGCACACCGTGGATCGCCTACCAGGTGCAGCAGGGTGCCGTGGGCCAGCGGCAGCAGTCGGCCGCGCAGTCACTTGGCGGCCCCTGGCGTGACCGCTACTGGAAGCTGGTGGCCAGCCCGGTGGAAACGGCCACGGCACCGACCCTGCGCCTGGGCTACCAGCCGGAAGTGATGGTGTTCCTGAGCCAGGGCGCCGCGCCGTACGCGCTGGCCGTGGGCAGCGCCACCGCACGCCGCGCCGAAGCACCGATCGCGGTGCTGATCGAGGAACTGCGCCAGCGCAATGACCCGTCCTGGCAGCCGACGCTGGCGCGGCTGGAAGGCGGCCCGGAGACGCTGGCTGGCGACGCGGCGTTGAAGCCGCAGCGTGACTGGAAGGCGTGGCTGTTGTGGGCGCTGCTGGGGTTGGGCGTGCTGGTGGTGGGTGGCCTGGCGGTCAGCCTGCTGCGACAGAAGCCTGCGCCTTCGGCGTAGGTTCCCGCGAACGGCGCAGCCCCTCGTCGGGGGGCGTTCTTGAAGCAAAAGCCGCGCTTGGCCGGGCAGGTGGGCTGGGCAGGGGACGCCGTGAACCCATACATGGGGGCTTGGCCGCGGCAGCCATGCCGCGGACACCCCAAGGCCCCCCCCCCCCCCCCCCCCCGCCACAATTA